>NZ_CBCRZG010000021.1:0-77485 GCF_965137015.1 Tsukamurella hominis
AGCGGTCCTGCGGCAACCCCGCCGCCACCCGCTCGCACACGCGCTCGCGCAGCAGCTCCGCGGCCAACCGATACTGCTCGAACACCGTCCGGCACCGCTGCCGCTCCATCGAACGCAACCGCTCCGCCACGCCACCATCGGGCGGCCGATCCTCTGCTACAGCACCGTCTTCGTCCATGAACTCACGCTACGCGGACCCACCGACAAGTTTTCGAGACTGCAACACTATCTCGAAAAGATGCCGGGTGCGGTCAGCGCGCCGGAGTCGTGGTGGTGGTGGTCGTCGTGGCCGGCTTCGTCGTCGTCCGCGTCGCGGGCGCGGTCGTGGTGGTCGCAGGCTTCTCCGCCTGAGTGGTGGTGACGGGCACCTCGGTCGTTGTCGTCTTCGGCGCGGTCGTCGTGGTCCTCGTCGCCGACGGTGCCGTCGTCGTGGTGGTCGCCGGCTTCGTGGTGGTCGGCTCCGCCGACGAGGTGGTCGTGCGACTCGTGGCCGTGGACGACTTCTCGGTGGTCGTGGACGACTTCTCGGTGGTCGTGGTGGTCGTGCGGTCGGTGGTCCGCGTCGTCGTCGCGGCCCCGGTCTCCTCGGGATCCGTCGTCCGGGCGGTCGAGGTGGCGTCCGCGCTCTTGCCGCTCGAGGTCCGAGTGGTGGTCGTGGTGGTGGTCGTCGACGGGCGGGTGCGGCTCGTCGCGACCGTCACGTCGACGTCCTCACCCAGCGCGCGCACCACGTCGGCGCGCGTGCCGTTGTAGACGCTCGCGCCCGCGATGGCCCGGGCGGAGGGGGCGAGCACCGTCTTGTCCCGGTTCGGGTTCCACTCGCCGTCCCCGCCGGGGAGCGCGGTGATGACCTCGGCGCGGCCCGACGTGGGCATGGCGGCGAGGACCGTTCCCGGGTAGACGGGCGGCGGCGTGTAGCGGACCGTCGGCGTGACGTCGTAGGCCAGCCAGGGCGGGACGACCCGTGCTTGGTCCCGGGCGGCGACGGGCCGGCCGGGCGTGACGGCCCACACCGGGAGGTAGGGGTCGTCGCGGAAGCGCGGGTTGGGGCGGGCGTGCGGGTTCTGCGGCACGTTCAGTCCGATGGACACGGAGATGATCGGCTGCGGNCGCGGGCGGGTCCAGTNGCGCGGGTAGACCCACATGACGGGGACGTCGGCGCGGAAGGTGGGCTCGTACCAGGGCTTGGGCCAGGTCGGGCGCTCCCAGGGCTTCGGCTGGCCGGGGTACCACGGGCGCACGCCGAGCTGGCGGCCGTACACGGTCCAACAGGTCTGCGACTGCACCTCTGCGCCCGCGACCCAGCCGTTCCACCGGCCGGTCTCGCAGATCTGCCGGTACACGGTGATCTGGTGCGGCGTGTAGTTCCACGGGCGGGTGTTGACGGGCCGGGTGAGCTGCGGGGGCGGCGGCGCGACCTCCTGCTCCGCGACGGGCAGCCCCGGCACCGGCGGCGCCTTCGGGTAGTACACCGTGGCCCCGTCCTCGGAGCTGGCGGTGATGGTGCCCTGTTCCAGCCCGGCATTCGCGACCGCCTGCGCGGCGACGGGATCGCCGACCACGGTGACTCCCTTCTCGGGGACGGGCACGCCGTCGGTCTGGAAGGCCCCCGGGTTCGAGGTGAAGTCGTCGCCGGTGACTTGGGAGAAGGCGACGGAGCTGTCCTGCTGGTCGTCGCTCGACCCGCACGCCGTGAGGGTGGCTGCGGTGAGGAGGGCGGCGGCCATCGCGCCCAGGTGCTTCGCGTTCATGACGGACCCGTTCCGATCGGTCGGTTTTGCTGAAGCGCTGGTTTCGTAACGCCGATTACCTGGGCCCAGTCGACCACGAGGTGGGGAGTCGGTCAAGCGACGGGGGTTGCCCGAGGCAGCCGCACGCACAGGCCGATCGGGGATTCTGCTCACCGCGAAATGCCAGGTAGGATGGCCCGCGTGATGCATAAGCACGCGGAGACCACGGACACGTCGCGCACCATCCGGATCTGGGGGTGGGTCGGCGCGGCCGTCGCCCTCGCCACGTCGCTGGTGCACCTGCCGATGCTCGGCGACAACAGCTGGGTCGTGTCGCTCATCGTCGCCGCGATGCTGATCGGCTGCGCGCACTGCTCCGTCTGCCTGTTCCGCAACCCGACGGTGAGCGCCTGGCTCCGGACCGCGGCGATGGGCGCGATCATGATCGCGCTGCACCCGGTGCTCATGTCGGCGATGGACTCCGGCATGGCCGGCATGGACCACTCGATGCCCGGCATGGACATGGGCGCGATGGGCCACTCGATGAGCGCGATGCAGCCCTGGATGACCCTGATGATCGTCTTCGCCGCGGCGGAGATCGTGGTGGCCGCGGCCGCCCTCGGCTGGATGGCGCTGCGCGGCCGCGCCGCGCGGTAACGCCGGGCCGACGAGAACGGATAGAGGATTCGATGAACGCGAACACTGACCTCAAGCGAGCGGGCCTGCGTCGTGCCGCCACCCTCACCGCCGCGACCGCGCTGGTCGCCGGCCTGACCGGTGGTGTCGCCGTCGCCGACCCCGACACCACCACCAAGCCCACCGCGCCGTCGGCGGAGCTGCTGCTCAACTCCAGCGACTTCCCGAGCGGCTACATCGTCGTGCCGTCGCCGCAGCAGCGGCTGGCCAACGAGCTGGGCGCCGACCCGCTGACCCTCGCGAGCTCCGCGAAGGTCACCCCGCCGGAGTGCAAGAACATCCTCGCCGCCGCCAAGGGCGGCCAGGGCGACGGCGACACCGTCGCCGGCGTGCACGACCAGGACCGCAAGAGCCTGAGCGAGACGCTGGTCGCCAAGGACGTCGACGTCGACACCGTCAAGGTCGGCCTGCTGAAGCTGTGCTCCGACGTGACCATCGAGACCAACGATCCGCGGGGCGGCACCATCAAGGTGCGCGCCATCACCAAGGAGGTCTCCTCGGACAAGCAGAAGGCCACCTTCGAGATCGCGCTCGACGGCACTCGCACCAAGGGCGCCGATTCCTTCCCGATCCACCAGAAGGTCCTCGTCGGCGTGGCCTCGCTGCGCGGCTACACCGTCGCGGTGCAGGGCACCAAGCTCGGCGGCGACCCGGATCGCGGCGAGTTCAACGGCTTCCTCGACAAGTCCGTGAAGAAGATCAAGGACGCGAAGTAACTTGACCACGGTGGCGCAGGAGACCGACGCCGCTGCGATGACCGAAGGATCCCCGGGCGCACTGCGCGCGGGTGGCATCGCGGCGCTCGCCGTCGGCTCCCTCGCCGCCGTCGCGGTCGTGATCTGGCTGGTCGCGAGCGAGGGCGAGCTGCGCTACCTCGTCAACGGCAACGCCTACCCGGGCGCCCTCACCGCGTACGGGGCGGCCGTCGGCCGCGTGATCGGCACCGTCGCCGCCGCCCTGACCTTCGGCGCGGTGGCCTACGCCGTCTTCCGGACTAAGGCCCTCGACACCGGTGAGCTGGGGCTGCGCGGGTACCTCACGCAGCTGCAGGCCCGACGGTACGCCGTCGCCTGGGCGGTCGTCTCGCTCCCGATGATCTTCCTGGCGGCCGCGGAGAGCGCCGCCCAGAACCTCGTCGACACCTACCGCGTCGGCGGGCTCGGCATCCTGATCTCCGCGTCGGACACCGCCAAAGGCTGGATCGTCTCGCTGGTCTGCGCCGTCATCGTGTACGCCGCGCTGCGCACCGCGATGTCGTGGATGGCGCACCTGTGGATCCTGCTGCCCGCCGTCGTGGGCCTGCTCGCCACGATCGTCACCGCGAACGAGGCGCAGAACTGGAACCACGACTACACCACCGCCGCGCTCACCACCCTCGGGGTGGTCGCAGCCCTGTGGCTCGGTGGCCTGTGGACCGCGGTGCGCCTGCCGGCCCGGCCCGAGCGCCGCTGGATCGGCCCTGCGTACGCCGGGGTCGCGCTGCTCAACGGGCTCGTGATCGCCCTGGTCATGGCGCCCGGTTCAGACCTGTGGGTCACCTGGTACGGCCTGCTGCTGCTGGCCACCGGGGCACTCCTGCTCGCGGCGGGTGCGGCCCACTGGCTGCGCGCGCTGCCCGCCGCGGCCGCCCTGCTGACGGCCGCCTTCGGCACCGCGATCGCGGCGTCCGAGCTCACGCCCCCGCCCTTCCTGCGCGACCGGCCGACGGTGGGGGAGAACTTCCTCGGCTACAACCTGCCGGACCCGCCCAGCGCGATGGCCTTCCTCGGGAACTGGCGTCCCGACCTGAACCTCGCGCCGTTCGCAATCGCCCTCGCCGTCGGCTACCTCCTCCTGGTCCGGCGCACCACGAGCTGGCCCTGGTATCGGACCGTGTTCTTCGTCCTGGGCTGCGCCTTCCTGCTCACGCTGACCAGCTCCGGGCTGCGCACCTACTCCAACGCGATGTTCAGCGTGCACATGGTGGTGCACATGCTGATGACGTCGATCGTGCCGGTGTTCCTGCTGCTCGGCGCGCCGATCACGCTGATGCGGGACACCCTGATCGGGGCGCCCGCGCGCTGGCTCTCGACGGTCCTCGAGTCGCGTTCCTTCGCCGTGCTGACGCGGCCCGTCGTGCAGCTCGGGCTGTTCGCGGCGGTGCTCTACGGGTTGTACTTCACGCCGCTCTTCGACAGCATCGGCCGGTATCACTGGGGCCACCTGGCGATCTACGCGGCGCTGCTGTTCACCGGGTTCCTGTTCTACTGGCGCGTCTTCCAGATCGACCCGGTGCCGGGCGAGCTGCCCTTCATCGGGCGTATCGGCATGCTGCTGGCGATGATGCCGATCACCATGGTCTTCGCGCTCATCGTCATGACGATGGACGGGCTCGTCGGCTCGCGCCTGTACCTCTACCTCGACTTCGAGTGGATGACGGACCTGCACCGCGATCAGTTCGTCGGCGGCGTCGTCGCGTGGGCCACCGACGAGGCCGCGATCGCCCTGGTCACCCTCGGTCTGGTGCTGCACTGGGCCTGGCGCAACCGCGACGAGGACTCCGAGCCCGAGCTGTTGTGACCCGTTCGCGGCGCGAGCGGTTCAGGGACCGCGTCGCCAGGACGGGCTAGTTGCTGCCGGTGCCCGCGAGCGGCGCAGGGGTAGCGGGTGTCCGCTTCCGCAAGCGGGCCGGTCGCTGGTGCAGCTTCGACCACCCGGACCACTTCCGGAACTCCGCCCACGCCCAGCACGCCGCGAACACGGCGAGGGTCAGGAGCGTGGCGCGCGCCGGTCCCCAGGGCTGGATCAGGACGATCGGGATCGTGATGAGGAGTACGGCCTGCAGCACGTAGGAATCGAGGGAGCGCGTCCCGACCATCACGAACGGATGCGCAACGCGCTCGAACCACCCGTACTGCAGCAGCACCGTCAGGACGGCGAGCACCGCCGGCAACACGACCCACGCCGCCACGATCCGGGCCGGACCGAAGTCGATCTTCGCGCCGAGGACGTCGTCCGCGGCGAGCCGGGTCACGGCGCGGCCGGCGACGTACACCGCGGCCGTACCGATCAGGAGCGTCACGAGGACGCGGGGCCGCTTGATGTGCGCGTCCACCTTCCAGTCCTGCCACTTCCACCCGACCACGAGGGCGGGAACGAACAGCGCCTGCCACGCCGCCCAGTTCGCCGTGGCGCCCGCCGGGCTGTCGTTGGGCAGCAGGAACCACGACGGCGGCGCCAGGATCGCCCAGACGTAGAGGCCGGCGGAGACGGCGACGATCGGCGCCCACCAGTTCCGGTGCAGGAGCGGGATCAGGACCAGCGCGCCGCACATCAGCACGAAGTAGAGAACCAGGATCTCGCCGCCCGCGGGCAGGTAGCGCATGGTGATCACGTGGACGATCGGGTTGTTCGTCTCCCCGATCGGCGAGAGCCCCAGCTGCCGTGCCGGGGGTAGGGCGAAGGAGATGAGGGCGGCGACCGCGCACAGGAAGACCTGGCAGAGGTAGATGACCGCGATCCTGCGGACGAGGCGTTCGCGGGAGGTCGAGAAGCCGTTGTCACGGTCCACCCAGCGCCGGTGCACCACACCGAGGATCAGTCCCGACAGCAGGACGAACGCGGATGCACCGTCGAAGTAGGGGATCATGTGGGTCGGCCACGAGAGGATGCTGCCTTCAGCGAAGTGGCCGGTGACCATGCTGAACACCGCGAGACCGCGCGCTGCATCGACAGCGGTGAGACGTTGTGGCATTGCAAAAGTATAGAGGACGGCGGCGATGGCCGAGATGGCGCTGATCCCTCGTGGCAGGCTCCGACTACGTGGTGGCGCAGAGTGTGGCCGGACGACAAGCGCGCTCCCGGGCATTGCGGGGCTCGTTCGACGCGGCATCGACTCCCGACTCGGCGCAAGCGGTTCCTCGGGAACTACGTGTCTGCAAGCAGAATCGCCCATGAGCATTCAGGGGCGCCAACTATGCGGATTGAGTTGAATCCACGCTTCTTGTGCGACGCGAACCCGCTGTGATGTTGGGTTACACAGGGCTCGGCCCGAGCTTTGGGTGTGGTGGCTGGAAGCCGCACCTGCGACGTGCGCCCCGCCGTCGACATCGACGTCACTCGGCCCCGGGGCCGCCAGGGATGGAATTCGAGGCGTTACCGCAGCAGTTCGACGGCGGCGCGTTGATCGCGTTCTCCGTAGCCGCAGTGCTATAACAACTGTTGCAATGTCACATCAGCTGTGGCTGAGAGGGTAATCGATGGTGTCGCGCATTCGAACTGATGAAACAACGCAAACCGGTTCGGGCCGGGTTCTCGGCAGACGGCGTCTACTGCGTGGTTCCGCGCTCGCGGGAGTCGGCCTGGCGGGTGCCACGACAGCCGACTGGCTGGGCCTGCGCACGAGTGGCACCGCCCGCGCCGAGCCGAGCGGTGTTGGAGCGCGGACGTTCCTTCCGGCGAGTTCCTTCGAGGGCGCGGTTCAACAGCTGGGAGATTGGAAGGTTCAGTCCTTCGGTCCCGCAACTGAATCGAATGTTCTCGGCACCGTCGGAATACCTGGGAACGCCTCGTCGGTATCGGTTGAGATCATCTGGGTCGCCGATGAACAAGGTGCAGGGTCAGTGCGCTGGACCGCTGGTCTTCTCAGAGCCGAGCCCACTGTCCCGCACGATCAGTCGTCGAACGGACAATGGCTCGCAATCAATGCGCCTGTGCCGGCTACGAAGAAGGCCGTCGTCAGTACGCGGTTGGCCGAGTATTCGATGAGCCCCGATGTGGCTGCGGCGCGAGTCATGATCACCCGGGAAGCGGCCAACGCTGCTGACGACTTCCCCGGATCAGCGCATCTCCTGGGGATAGCCGTCACGGTGGTGAGTTCGCCTTTTACGTGACCCCGGCAGGCGTTGCGCTACCGTCGACGGTGCGCCTGCGCGGGGTGAACATGAATCCCTACTTCTACGACGGCGTTGCTCCAGAGTTGGTGTGGACCGAATTCTGGCGCCGGTGGGACTTCAACGGTTGGATCAAGCCGATGATCGACGACGCGGCATCGATCGGTACAAATGCTGTTCGCATTTTCGGCAACACGAACGTTGTGACTTCTGGAGCCATCAGCCTCGACGAATACCTGAGGCGGTGGAAGCAGGTGCTCGACTACGTGACTGCCAAGAATCTTTACGCGCTGCCGTGTGGTGGAGATCTGTCGCATTGGGGACGTTTGACCACTCGTGCCAGTGCGGAGCAGATCTACCGTGCATGGGCGGGTTTGCTCAGTAACTACCCGCGCGTGGTCGGGGTCGACGTGACCAACGAGGCCAGCGACCAGAGTCAGACGACGACCCCGCTGTCGTACAGCCAGCCGGAACCGTGGTTGGAGACGATCCGGACGCTGGGTGAGATCACTCGGTCGGCGTCTCACAAGCCGATCACTCATTCCCGCGCCATCCGATCCAAATACAGCTGGCGCAGCGGCTGCGTTGCCACAGATTCTCTGAGTGATTTTCTGAGCATCCACTGCTACTACACCCCGGACCCGGACGATCCAGTTGCGCTTTCGCAAACTCCCTGGGGGGCGGGAAAAGAGCTGGTCCTGGGCGAGTTCGGCACCGATGCGGGAGCGCCAGCGTCTGAATGGCAAGCCCGCTACGCGGCTGTCGTGAGTTTGATCGCGAGGAGTCCTGCTCGGGTGGGTGGCCTGGTGTGGCCGACGTACGACGCCACACCGGGTGCCTCGTCCCCGTTCCAGTCTGCAGGTGTTTCGCGCTCCGATGTCGTTGCGTCGTTCGCGACGCTTCCGACCGCGCGGTGAGCCGAGTAAGCGCTCGAGTCGCGCGCCGGCACCGTTGCTTTCGCAACAAGAATCCGGGGAAGCCGGGAGGAGCTCGGGTCTCGTCTACCGCGCGCCGAACTTGCGCAGGCGCAGGCTGTTCCACACGACGAAGAAGGAGCTGAACGCCATCGCGGCGGCGCCGATGAGTGGGTTCAGCAGGCCGGCCACGGCGACGGGAATCGCGGCGACGTTGTAGCCGAACGCCCAGATCAGGTTCGTCTTGATGGTCTTCAGGGTCGCGCGGGCGAGGCCCAGCGCGTCGGGGACCGCGGACAGCTCCTCGCGCATGAGCACCACGTCGGCGGCGCTCTGGGCCACGTCGGTGCCGGTGCCCATAGCGAGGCCGAGATCGGCAGCGGCCAGGGCGGGTCCGTCGTTCACGCCGTCGCCCACCATCGCGACCCGCCGCCCCGAGGCCTGCAGCTCGCGGACCGCCGCGACCTTCCCGTCGGGCAGCACGTCGGCGCGCACGTCGTCGATGCCGACGAGCGCGGCGACCTTCGCGGCCGCGGCGGCGTTGTCGCCGGTCAGGAGCACGGTCCGGATCCCGGCCCCGTGCAGCCGCGCGACGGCGTCCGCCGCGTCGGGCTTGATGGTGTCGGCGACCTCGAGCACGGCGGCGACGGCACCGTCGACCTCGATGACGGCGACGGTGCGCCCGGCCTCGGCGGCGGCCTCGACGGCCCCCGACAGCACACCCGGCTCGACGAACCGCGGCGATCCGACCCGCACGACGGCACCGTCGACCACCCCGGTGGCGCCGAGGCCCGGGACGGCCCGGAAGTCCTCGACGGTGGGCAGGCCGTCGCCGGCGCGCGCGACGACGGCCCGCGCGACGGCGTGCTCGGACGCCGCCTCGACTGCCCCCGCGAGACGTAGCACGCCGGACTCGGTGAACCCGGGCGCGACGCTCACGCCGGCCACGGAGAGCACGCCGGTGGTCACCGTGCCGGTCTTGTCGAAGACGACGGTGTCGATGGTCTCGGTGGCCTCCAGCGCCTGGTGCCCGCGCACGTACACGCCGAGCTGCGCGCCCCGGCCGGAGGCGACCATGAACGCGACGGGCGTCGCGAGGCCGAGCGCGCAGGGGCAGGCGATCACGAGGACGGCGATCGCGGACTTCACGGCGCTGTCGACCCCGTCGGCCAGAAGCCAGCCCACGAAGGTCAGCGCGGCGATGGCGAAGACGCAGGGCACGAAGACGGCGGAGACGCGGTCGGCGAGGCGCTGCATCCGCGCCTTCGTCGCCTGCGCGTCCTCGACGAGGCGGAGCATCGCGGCGAAGGTGGTGTCCGCGCCGACGGCGGTCGCGCGCACCGTCAGGCGGCCGTCCTGGCATACGGTGCCGCCGACGACCTTGTCGCCCGGGCCCGTGGGGACGGGGCGGGACTCGCCGGTCATGGCCGAGTTGTCGACGAACGCCGACCCGGATTCGACGATGCCGTCCGTCGCGATGGTCTCGCCCGGCCGCACCACGAAGAGCTGCTCCTCGCGCAGCTCCCCGACGGGGATCCGCAGCTCGGAACCGTCGCGGACCAGCACCGACACCTCGCGGGCGCCGCGCGTCGCGAGCTCCCGCAGCGCCGACGCCGCCTTGGCGCGGGCGGAGGCCTCGAAGTACCGCCCCGCCAGCACGAAGACGGTGACGCCCATCGCGACCTCGAGGTAGATCGGGTCGGACTGGATGATCGCGTTCCAGAAGCCGTGCGGATCGGGCCGCTGGCGGCCCGGCGTGAGCACGGTGACCACCGACCACGCGGTGGCGGAGATGATGCCGACCGAGACCAGCGTGTCCATCGTGGCCGCGCCGTGCCGCGCGCCCAGGAAGGCACGCTTGTGCAGCGGCCACGCGCCCCACGTCACGACGGGCAGGCTCAGCGCGAGCAGCACCCACTGCCAGCCGCTGAAGCGGGTCGACGGGATGGTCGCGAGCACGATCGACAGGTCCGCGGCCGGCACGAACAGGACCAGCGAGACGATCAGCCGGCGCAGCACGTCGCGCCGCTCGCGCTCCTCGGCGAGGATCGCGCGGCGCGGATTCGGGGACTTGGGCGCCGCGGTGTACCCCGCGGCTTCGACGGTGCCGGTCAGCTGCTCGACGGTGACCGACGGCGCGTGCTCGACGGTGGCCGTCCGCGTGGCCAGGTTGACCACCGCGCGCACTCCGTCGAGCTTGTTGAGCTTGCGCTCGACCCGCCCGACGCACGCGGCGCACGTCATACCGCCGACGTCGAGGAAGGTGCGTTGTGCCTGCTCCGGCTGCGCGGCGGCCGGAGCGGGGGCCTGGTCGAGATCCGTCACCGTTCCAGTATCCACCCCGGACCACCTGGGCCGAAAACGTGAAAGGCCTTGATACCGGCTCCCGGAATGGGGGGAGGAGGGGGAGCCGGTATCAAGGCTCAATCACGCAGCCACCGACGTGGGGGGAGACGTCATATGGCGGCCGCAGAACCCACGATACGGGGTATACGCGTACAGGTGCCACCTTTCGTGACATGCGTGTTCTCATGCAGCTGCAAGTGCCAACAGTTGTTGTCGCTAACTGCGGACGAGAACCCCCGTCAGGACGTCGAGCGCGGCGTCCACGTCGACCCGCGCGTCGGCGCTCACGCCCACCATGTTGAGAAAGCCGTGGAGGGCGCCGGGAGCGAGCTGCGTCGTGGCGTCCACGCCCGCGTCCCGCAGCCGCTGGGCGTAGGCGGCGCCCTCGTCGCGCAGCGGATCGAACCCGGCCACCACGACGTGCGTGCGCCCGATGCCGGCGAGGCCGTCGGCGTGCCGCAGGTCGAACTTCGGGTCGGTGTCCTGGCCGGGCTCCGGGGTGTACAGCTGCCGGAAGTACTCAATGTCGGCCTGGGTGAGGAAGTAGCCGTCGGCGAAGGTGTCGCGGCTGCGGTTCGCCGGATCGGCGCCGGTCACGGGGTAGAAGAGCAGGGAGAACGCGGGCTGCGCGCCGCCGCCCAGGGCCAGTTCGCGCGCGGCGACGCCGGCCAGGTTGCCGCCCGCGCTGTCGCCGGAGACCGCGACCCGCGCGGGATCGGCGCCCAGCTGATCGGCGTGCTCGAGCGCCCACCTCGTGGCGGCGACGGCGTCGTCGGCGGCCGCGGGGAAGATCGTCTCCGGTGCGAGCCGGTAGTCGATGGACAGCACCCGCACCCGCGCCCGGTCGGCGATGTACCGGCAGGGCGCGTCGTGACTGTCGAGGTCGCCCAGCACGAAGCCGCCGCCGTGGAAGAACACGACGAGCGGCGAGCCGGCCTCGAGCCCGGCGGGCGTGTAGAGGCGGGCGGGGAGGGGGCCGGCGGCACCGTCGACCATGAGCCCGCGCACGCCGACCGACGGGGCCGTGCCCGCGCCGACGATGGCGCTGAGCATCCGCGTGGACGCCCGGGAGTGCTCGACGTCGCGGACGCCGGCGAGCCCGTTGACGCCCTGCGCCTTGAGCATGAGCAGGGTGATCTGGGAGTCGAGGTCCAGCTCGTTGCCGTCGACGGTCTGCGGGGTGCCGAGCCGCTGCTTGACGGACACGGGCAGGCCGAAGAGCAGTTTCGCGCCGCCCGCGACGAGCGGCGTCGGGATCTTCAGGGCCAGCTTCTGGACGAGTTCGGTGAGCGCCATGTCACCGATAGTAGGACGTGCGTCACATATCAGCGCGCGGGGAGGCTCAGCTGTGGCGCGGGTACTCGTCGCGCGGGCCGTGCTTGGCGATGTAGGCGGCGTGCAGGTCCGCCTCCTTCTCGCGGGCGATCACGTCGACGAGCTCGGGATCCAGGCCGTGGTGCCGCAGCCGCCCGCGCCGGTAGATCTTGTTCAGCGCGATGGAGAAGTAGACGAACGGGATGAAGATCGGCAAGGTCATCGTCGCGCGGTTCAGCACGGAGGTGTCGATGAACCAGAACGGGATCAGGATCAGCAGACACGGGATCGCGAATCGCACGACGGTCCGCAGCGCGGCGCGGGGCCCCGCGAGGTCGTTGGCCACCCACTCGTGCATCGACGGCGGCAGCACGCTCCGACCGTACGAGTACAGGATGTACTGCAGCGGGTTGGGCTTGCTCGGGCCGTCGTTCATGCCTCCAGTGTCCCACTACGCCTAGAATCGGACGTTGTGAGTCCCGGCAGAAACGATCAGACCGCGCAGAGCATCCTGTCTGCAGCGGTGTCGAGCATCGGCAGCGTCGGCATTTCGCGGACCACGATGGAGAACGTCGCGAACCTCGCGGGCATCGGCGTGGCCACCGTCTACCGCCGGTTCAACCGCAAGGACAACCTCGTCCAGCAGGCCATCCGATACGAGGCCGAGCAGCTGCTCAAGACGGTGGAACAGCAGGTCCAGGGCCTGAGCACGGTCGAGGAGGCGCTCACCGAGGGCTTCGTCGCGTTCCTCCGCGAGGCGCACCGCCGGCCCCTGATCCGCGGCATCGGCGACGGCAACGTCGTCGTCGGCCTGCCGATGATCGCGCAGGGCGGCGGCATGGTCATCGAGATCGGCCGCGAGTTCGCCGCGAACATCATCGCGGGCTTCCAGGCGAGCGGCGAGCTGCCGGAGTTCGACCCGAAGCCGATCGCGGAGATCTTCGCCCGCGTCGGGCATTCGGTGCTGCTCGCGCCCGACGGCCTGATCAGCTTCGACGATCCGTACACCGCCGGCCGCGTGGTCCGCGAGTGCCTCATGCCCGCGATCGCGGCGCAGGCCGCGGCCGCGAGCGGCCCGAGCGGCTCGGCGACGGGCGGCGCGCAGTGATCCGTCCGGCGACCCCGGCCGACGTGCCGGAGATCCTGGCGATGATCGCCGAGCTCGCCGCGTACGAGAAGGAGCCGGAGTCCGCGGTCGCCACGGCCGAGCAGCTGCACACCGCGCTGTTCGGGCCCGCGCCCGCCGTCTTCGCGCGCATCGCCGCCGAGCCGGGGCCCGACGGTGCCGAGACCGTCGTCGGGATGGCCGTCTACTTCCGCACGTTCTCCACCTGGACCGGCACCCACGGCATCTGGCTCGAGGACCTCTACGTGAGGCCAGGGGTGCGCGGCGGCGGCCACGGCAAGCAGCTGCTGGCCGCCCTGGCGCAGGAGTGCCGCGACAACGGCTACGCCCGCCTCGAGTGGACCGTCCTCGACTGGAACGCGCCCGCCATCGGCTTCTACCGCTCCATCGGCGCCCTGCCGATGGAGGAGTGGACCACGCAGCGCCTCACGGGCGAGAGCCTCGGGGCCCTCGCCGCGCTGGCCGACGGTGCCGCCCCGTCCGGCGGGGCGGACGGGGCCTGATGGACGTCTTCGAGGCGATCCTGCGCCGGCGCGACGTGCGCAACGAGTTCTCCGGGGAGCGGATCGACGAGGAGCGGCTCGTGCGGATCCTCGGCGCGGCGCACAGCGCGCCGAGCGTCGGGAACACGCAGCCGTGGGACTTCGTCGTGGTGCAGGAGCCCGAGACGCTCGCGCGCTTCGCCGCACACGTCGGCGAGTGCCGCGAGGACTTCGCCCGGTCGCTGCCGGAGGACCGCAAGGACACGTTCAACCCGATCGTCATCGAGGGGATCGAGTCGTCCCGCACCGGCGTCGTGGTCACCTACGACCCCACCCGCGGCGGGACGCACATCCTCGGCCGGCACACGATCGACGAGACCGGCCGGCTCTCGGTCGCGCTGGCCATCCAGAACCTGTGGCTCGCGGCCACCGCGGAGGGCATCGGCGTCGGCTGGGTGTCCTTCTATCGCGAGCCCTTCCTGCGCGAACTTGTCGACGTGCCCGAGCACGTCCACGTCGTCGCGTGGCTGTGCGTGGGCCCCGTCACCGCGCTGCAGACGGTGCCCGACCTGGAGCGATTCGGCTGGCGCGAGCGTCGCCCGCTGGCCGAGGCGATGCATCGGGAGCGCTACCCGGAGGGCGATGTCGGCACTCATCGTTAGACTCGCATGTAATCAGCGAGGGGAACGACGAGTGAGCATGTTCAACGAGCGCGTCGGTCGGCGCGCGGTCCTGGTCGGCGCCGCTGCGGCGGTGCCCCTGGTGGCCGCCGGCTGCACGATCGGCGACCTGACCGGTGGCGGCACGAGCGCGGGGCCGTCCACGCCGCCGCCCGACCCGGCCGAGGTCACCGTCACCCCGGCCGACGGTGCCCAGGCCATCAGCCCCATCACGCCGGTCACGGTGTCGATTGCCAAGGCCGTCCTCGGCTCGGTCACGTTGACCGACGCGAAGGGTGTCGCCGTGGAGGGCGCGCTCTCGACGGACATGCTGACCTGGAAGGCGTCGAAGCCGCTCGAGTACAACGCCCAGTACACGCTGGTCGCGAAGTACGAGACGCTGGGCCAGCAGCGCGAGAAGCGCACCACCTTCTCCACGGTCACCGTCGACGAGACGAACAAGACGCTGCCCTACTTCGAGAACACGGGCGGCATGTCGCTCAACGACGGGGCCGTCTACGGCGTCGGGCAGGTCGCGGTCGTCCACTTCGACGAGGCGATCAAGGACCGGGCCATGGCCCAGAAGCTGCTCAAGGTCACCACCACGCCGCCGGTCGAGGGCGCGTGGATGTGGACCACCGACAAGACGGTGGCGTGGCGGCCGAAGGACTACTACCCGTCGGGCACGAAGGTCGCGATCGAGGTCAACGCCTTCGGCAAGGAGGTCAGTCCGGGGCTGTGGGGCGAGAAGGACATCGCGATCGCGTTCTCGATCGGCGAGTCGCACGTCTCCATCGCCGACGACAACACCAAGCAGGTGCAGGTCTTCGTCAACGGCCAGATGGTGCGGTCGATGCCCACGTCGATGGGCCAGGGCGGCAACGAGGTCATCAACGGCCAGACGTTCCACTTCTGGACGCAGCGCGGCGTCTACACGGTGCTCGACAAGGCGAACCCCGTGATCATGGACTCGTCCACGTACGGGCTGCCGATCAACTCGCGGCTCGGTTACAAGCAGACCATCGGCTGGGCCACCCGGATCAGCAACGACGGCATCTACCTGCACGCCCTCGACAACATCGGCGCGCAGGGCGTCCGCAACGAGTCGCACGGCTGCCTCAACCTGAGCCCCGCGAACGCGCAGTGGTTCTTCGGGCTGTCGCAGCCGGGTGACGTGGTGGAGGTCCGCAACACCGGCGGCCCCGCGCTCGAGCAGTGGCAGAACGGCGACTGGTCCGTGCCCTGGGCCACCTGGGTCGCCGGCAGCGCGCTGCCGCCGGGTGCGCAGGGTGATGCTTCGGGGACCACCTCCGCGGCCCCCTCGCCGTCGACGGTGCCGTCCACCGACGCGCCCGCGTCGGGTACCCCCGGAGGCTGATCCTGCGGCGCTGCAGCTGATTTCGCCGCGGCGGCGAGCGGTTCGGTGCGGGGGCGGTGCGTGGCCGCGTCCGCGGGGATGATGTGTCGTCGCGTTCTGCGGTGAGGCCTTCCCGGTCACCACGTCCGCCAAGCCCGGCCCGCGAAATCGCGCGACTCTCGGATTCTGTCCGATATGGACACCGCGCCGCGGACACCGCGCCGCGGACACCGCGCCGCGGACACCGCGGACACCGCGGAGGCGAGCGCGGCAGCTCGGCATCCGCCACCTGCATCGGCGACCGTTGGGCAATGGGGTGTGTTCGTCCCCCGCGCCGCGCCGAGAGGAGCGTGCGGCGCTCGGTCCCCCACGAGAAGCCGTTCTTTTCATGGGGGCTCGGCCGTCCCCCGCGCGGCGTCGTCTCCCCCACGGCGAGCCGTGGGGGTTCATTCGTCCCCCGCGCGGCGCCATTTCCCCCACGGGAAGCCGCGGCGTTGGGTGGGGGAGCGGTCGTCCCCCGCGCGGCGCCGTGTCCCCCACTCTGAGCCCATTCCCCCTTTGGCGGGCCGTGGGGGTACTTATGTCCCCGCGCGGAGCCGATTCCCCTCTGGGACGCCACTTCCCCCGTCGGAGACCGGCAGTCACACCGTGTCCGAAACGGACAGAATCCGAGAGCGGCGAGGCCGGTGCCATCACCTCGTCGACCCACTGGGGGCCTCGCTCGCCGGACTGGACCCGCGCCTACGCGACGACGGCGGACCGTCGACCGCGCAGGCCGATCGCGGCGGCGCCGAGGCAGGCCAGGGCTACGGCGGCGGCGAACCAGGGGAAGATCGTGGCGGTGGTGTACTGCGTGGCGAGGTATCCGGCGATCACGGTCGGCACGCCCATCGCGAGGTAGCCGAGCAGGTAGTAGGCGCTCATCACCTGGCCGCGGGCGTGCGCGGGCGCGACGGAGCCGAGGTGCCGCAGCGAGCCGCCGAAGGCGAGGCCGAAGGTGGCGCCGAGCAGGATCGTGTCGACCACGATGAGCCACGTCTGGCCGTAGCGGACCGCGACCACGGCGAGCGCCAGCGAGGCGGCGAGGCCGATGTCGCCGACGATGGCGGTCGGCCGGGCCGGGTACCGCCCGCCGATGAACTGCGAGATCGCGGAGGCGATGGCCATCACCGCGACGAGGCCGCCCGTGAAGATCACCGAGCCGTGCCCGGTCACGTGCTGGACCAGCGCGGGGTAGAGGCTGAGGAAGACGCCGAGCACCGACCACGCGGTGATGATGCCGATGCCGGAGAACCAGAAGTCGGCGGTGATCTCCCCGGGCACGCCGGGGCGGCTGAGCCGGACCCGCTCGCCGGTGCGCCCGACGTGCGGCTCGATCAGCGCGATCACGCCGAGCAGGATCGCGAGCACCACGACGCCCATCGTCACGAACGGCGTGCGCAGCGGGTGCGGCGCGTACTGCGCGACGGCGGCGGCGCCCAGTGCGGTGACCGCGATGCCCACGTTGAGCGCGACGCCGGACAGCATGCCGTTGCGGGCACCGTCGGTGGGCCGGACGTCGAGGAGGGCCGCCCCGGCGACCACGGTGATCGAGCCGATGGCCGCGCCGTGGAGGAACCGCGCGAGGATCAGCTGCCACTCGGCGCCGGCGAACAGGAACAGCAGCAGGCCCACGAGGATCGTCCCGACCGCGGCGAGCAGCACCGGCTTGCGGCCGATGGCGTCGGAGATCGGCCCGACGGTCAGCGCCGCGCCCAGCGCACCGATCGCGTAGACGGCGAAGACGATGGTGGTCGACAGCGCGGACATGTGCCATTGCTGCTGGTAGAGCGGGTACAGCGGCGACGGGAGCCCGGAGACGCCGAGGGCCAGCGCGAGCAGCGTGAGCAGGAGGGCGAAGGACCAGCGCTGCGGGTGGACGTGGGTCGACGGTGCCGCGACCTGCTGCGCCAGGCTCATCCCTACCTCCGGGTGTACGGTGGTGGTTCGACGATCGTCGAACCGTTGGCAACACTACACCCGGTTCGACGAAGATCAAACCGTTATCTCAGGGAACGAGAATGATGACCGACGCGACCGCCACCGTCCCGCTGCACACCGTGCTCAGCGCGCTGGCCGATCCGGTGCGCCTCGAGATGGTGCGGCGGCTGCATCGCGAGCGGCGCCCGCTCGTCTGCGCCGAGCTCTACGACGGCGTCACCAAGGCCACCGCCAGCCACCACTTCAAGGTGTTGCGCGAGGCGGGACTGACCCGTCGTGACGATCTGGGCGCGACGGCGCGGCAGCTGCTGCTGATCGACGAGGTGAACGCGGCGTATCCCGGTCTGCTCGATGCGGTTCTGCGGGCGGCCGAGCGCGAAGCTGCTGGTCGCGAGGCCGCCGGGCCTGCGGTGACGTCGCGAGAAGCGCCAGCCACAGCGTGAGCGTGAGCACCTGCGAGCGCTGGGCCAGCCCCAGGTAGAGCGCGGGTTCCAGCATCGCGGCCAGCGTCCACGCGGTCGCCAGCAGGTACGCCATCCCCATGCCGAGGGGGAGCCGCGCACCGTCGAACCCGGAACTCCGCCGCCACAGCCCCCATGCGAGCACGGCGACCACCCCGCCGAAGCCCGCGATCCCCGACGAGACCGCGTGCCCGACGTGCGTGAGCGGCACCTGGCCGGCGGCCTCGCGGGCGGCGCAGGCGGCGTCGGCGGTGGGGGTGCAGGAGAGTGGCATGAGGGCGTCGCACATGGTCGCTGCGCCCAGGACGAACAGACCCACGAGCGCGACGAGGGCGAGCTTCGGCATCGGCCGCGCGGCGCGGAGGGCCAGCGCCGCCGCGACGACGAAGGCGGTGCCGGCGAGCAGGTCCGTCGCGCGGAAGAACTGGGCGTTCGGCTGCCCGACGGACCCGGTCTCGCTGACGTAGGAGTACAGCGGGCTCAGCTGCGAGCCCAGCAGCGGCGCGATCATCCACGCGGAGTAGAGGGCGCAGCCCGCGAGCAGGATGAGGCGGGCGCGGCGCATGACCCCAGACTACTGACGACGCAGTTCGCGCAGGTAGGCGTTGTACGCCTCGCGTTCGTCCTCTTCCCGACGGTCCGCCCCCGCCCGCTCGGCGTCGCGCCGCTCGGACCGGCGCCAGCGCAGCGCGAACAGGCAGGTCGTGATCATCGCGATGGGCTCGCCGTAGGACCAGGCCAGGGCCCCGGCGATGGACTGGTCGCGGAGCGGGTCGATGCCCCACGCGGCCGGCGGCGCGGCGAAGAGGCCGACCACGGGCGTCGTCGCCATCATGAGGATCACGCCGATGAAGACGTGCAGGGGCATCTCGATGAAGATGTCGAAGAAGCGCATCAGCCAGGAGTCGCGGCCGGGCAGCGGGCCGATCGAGAGGATCGGGATGATGAACAGCAGGCCCGCGCCCAGGAAGAAGACCTGCAGCGCGGTGTGCCCGAGCCACGTCCCGCCGATCGCGTCGACCACGCCGCCGAGGTAGACGCCGTAGTAGCTCATCAGGAACAGCGGGATGGTGAAGCCCGAGTGCAGCAGGATCCGCGGGGCGGGGCTGCGCAGCAGGCCGAGCGCGGCCCCGAGCACGATCCGGCCGAGCCCGCGGTGCGGCGTCGCGCGCAGCAGCAGCACGCCGGGCGCCCCGCCGACGAGCAGCGGTGGCACCAGGATCGACAGAGTGAGCTGCTGGAACATGAACGCGCTGAACAGGTGCCACGAGTAGGCCTCGATCCGCAGCCCGGTGACGCCCGCGAGCACGACGCAGCCGAGCAGGAAGCTCACGACGCGCGCGGCCGGCCACCGTCGGCCCTTCCGGCGCACCGTCCGCACCCCCAGCAGGTACAGCGCGGCCGCGACCGCCGCCGCCAGCGGCAGCACGGGGAGCGCGGGCGGATCCCAGGAGAGCATGCCCAGGATCGACGGTGCCGGCGCCGGAGGGTCTGGAATCAGCACATGCGCATATTACTATATGAAGAATGAACACCCACAAAGTACTCGTGATCGAGGACGAACCCGCTCTCGCCAGGCTGGCGCAGGAGTACCTCACCCGCGACGGCTTCGACGTCACCACCGCCGCCGACGGCGAGCGCGGGCTGGCCCTGGCGCGCGAGCTCGAGCCGGCGGTGATCCTGCTCGACATCGGCCTGCCGCGCCTCGACGGGCTGGAGGTCTGCCGCGCCGTGCGGTCGTTCAGCGACGCCTACGTCATCATGCTCACCGCGCGCGGCGACGAGCTGGACAAGATCGTCGGCCTGTCCGTCGGCGCCGACGACTACCTCGTCAAGCCCTTCAGCCCGCGCGAGGTGGTGGCGCGGGTGCGGGCCATGCTGCGCCGCCCGCGCACCCTGCCCGACGGTGCCGCCGCCGCCCGTCGGTTCGGCGAGCTCACGGTCGATCCGCTGGGGCGCGAGGTCCGGGTGGGAGAGCGTGTCGTCGAGCTCACCGCCACCGAGTTCGACGTGCTGGCCACCCTCGCGCGCAGCCCCAACGTCGCCTTCTCGCGCGCGCAGCTCATCGAATCCATCTGGGGCCCGGGCTGGGTCGGCGACGAACGGCTCGTCGACGTGCACGTGGGCCGCGTGCGGCGGAAGCTGGGCGACGATGCCGGCGACCCGCGCTTCGTGCGCACGGTGCGCGGCGTGGGCTACCGGATGGGCCCCGGATGAGGCGGATGCGCGACATCGGGATGGGCGGGCGGATGGGCGGCATGCTCATGGCCGTCTCGCTGGGAACGCTCGCCATGACCGCCGTGGTCGACTTCGTGGTGTGGCCGCTGATCCTGGGGCGCACCGGCGCCGTGTCGGTGAACGTGGTCGCCGTGATCTTCGGATTCGGTTCCGCGGTGGCGTTCTCCGTCGTGGCGAGCGTGTTCATCGCGCGTCGCCTGGGTCGCACGATGGCGAAGCTGGAGGGCGCCGCGCGGCAGGTCGCCGACGGCCGCTCGGGGGTGCGCGTCGCCCCCGTCGCGCTGGGGCCGGAGGCGGACGGACTGGTGTCGGCGTTCAACGAGATGGCGGTGCAGCTCGAGTCCAGCGACCAATCGAGGCGGAGGTTGCTCGCCGACCTCGCGCACGAGATCCGCACGCCGGTCAGCGTTCTCGACGGCTACCTCGAGGGCATCGCCGACGGGGTCGTCGAGCCGGACGCCGCGACCCTCACCATGCTGCGCACGCAGACCACGCGCCTGGCGCGGCTCACGGACGACGTGCTGTCCGTGTCGCACGCGGAGGAGGGCGCGCTGAACCTGCGGCCCAGCGCGGTCGACGTGATCGAGGCGCTCGAGGCCGCGGCCGCCGCGGCGGCGCGGGCGTACGCGGACAAAGGGGTGCGGCTGCACCTGCGGATCGGCGCTGGGGCGCGTCGCGCGATCCGGGCGGACCGCCAGCGCCTCGACCAGGTGTTGGCGAACCTGCTCTCGAACGCGTTGCGGCACAGCGACCCGGGTGGGTATGTCGAACTCGAGGCCGACGGCCATCCGCACCGCCGGATCCGGATCGCGGTGGTCGATCACGGCGACGGCATCGCCGCCGAGCACCTGCCCTGGATCTTCGAGCGCTTCTACCGCACCGATGTCGCCCGGGATCGTGACCACGGCGGCAGCGGCGTGGGTCTCACCATCAGCCGCGCGATCGTGACCGCCCACGACGGTCACCTGTGGGTCGAGTCCGCCGGCCCCGGCCGCGGTGCCGTCTTCGCGTTCACGCTCCCCGCGCCCTGATCGCGGGCTTCACGGAACCTTCACGGCATCGCGGCGGGGCGGCCACACCGCGCCCGCACAGTGGTGTCCATGCAGGAGAAACTCAGAGACATAGCGCGTTTCGACGGGCCGTCGTCGATCGTCGTCTTCCTCGTGGCGCTGCCACTGTCCCTCGGCATCGCGCTCGCCTCGGGCGCGCCGCTCATGGCGGGCCTCATCGCGGGCGTGATCGGCGGCATCGTCGGCGGCCTGATGGGCGGCTCGCCGCTGCTCGTCAGCGGCCCGGCCGCGGGCCTCACGGTGGTCGTCGCCGAACTCATCGCGACCTTCGGCTGGAAGGTGACCACGGCGATCACTGTCGCCGCGGGCCTGGTGCAGATCGGACTGGGTCTGAGCCGGATCGCCCGTGCGGCGCTGGCCATCTCGCCGGTCGTGGTGCACGCCATGCTCGCCGGCATCGGCGTCACGATCGTGATCCAGCAGGCCCACGTCCTGCTCGGCGGCTCCTCGCGCAGCTCGGTGCTGCAGAACCTCACGGAGCTGCCCTCGCGGATCGGCGCCCTGCACTGGCCCGACCTCGCCGTCGGCCTCGTCGTGATCGCGGTGATGGTGCTCTGGCCGAAGCTGCCCGCGACGTGGCGGCGCGTCCCCGGCGCCCTCGTCGCGGTGACGGCAGCGACGGTGCTCTCCCTCGTCGTCCCGATGAACGTCGAGCGGATCCGCCTGAACGGCTCCATCATCGACGCGATCGGCCTGCCCGCCATGCCCACCGGGAACTGGGGCGCCGTCGCCCTGGGCGTCCTCACGGTCGCGCTCATCGCCAGCGTCGAATCCCTGCTCTCCGCGGTCGCCACCGACCGCATGCACGACGGCGCCAAGACGAATCTCGACCGCGAGCTCGTCGGCCAGGGCGCGGCCAACACCGTCTCCGGCCTGCTCGGCGGACTCCCCGTCACCGGCGTCATCGTGCGCAGCGCGACCAACGTCGCCGCCGGGGCCCGCACCCGCTGGTCCGCGGTCCTGCACGGCGTCTGGCTGCTCCTCTTCTCCGTCGCGCTCTCCGGCCTCGTCGAGAAGATCCCCACCTCCGCCCTCGCCGGCCTGCTCATCGTGATCGGCGTCCAGCTCGTGAAGATCGCCCACATCCGCACCGCCCGCCGCACGGGCGACCTGCTCGTCTACGCCGTCACCATCGGCGGCGTCCTGTTCCTCAACCTGCTCGAGGGCGTGCTCGCCGGGCTGGTCGTCGCGCTGGTCCTCGTCCTGTGGCGCGTCGCGCGGGCCCACATCGAGGCCGTGGTCGACGGTGCCGGGCGCTGGCACGTCACCGTCGACGGGACGCTGTCCTTCTTCTCGCTGCCGCGCCTGACGCGGGTGCTCGCGACCGTCCCGCCCGGGCAGGACGTCGCGATCGAGCTCACCGTCGACTTCCTCGACCACGCGGCGGCGGAGGAGATCCAGGAGTGGGCGCGGCGCTACCGGGCCGCGGGCGGGACCGTCACCGTCGACGACCTGGGCGGTGCGGCTCTCGACGCGGCCGCGACGGTCACGCCCCGTCGGACCACGGAACGGCCGGCCGAGCGCGGCCTGCTGCCCTGGCGCGCGCACGCCCGCGGCGGCCTCGCCGACGGGATCGCCCGCTACCACCGGCGGCACGCGGCCCTGCTCAGCGACGACTTCGACCAGCTCAGCGGCGGTCAGAAGCCGGAGGCGCTGTTCCTCACCTGCGCCGACTCGCGGGTCGTGCCGAACGTCATCACGGGCAGCGGCCCGGGCGACCTGTTCACCGTCCGCAACGTGGGCAACCTGGTCCCGCCCGCGGGCACGGACCCGTCGATCGAGGCTTCGCTCTCCTACGCCGTCGACCAACTCGCGGTCCGGCAGATCATCGTCTGCGGGCACTCGGCGTGCGGCGCGATGGGCGTCGCGCTCACCTCGCCCGCCGTGCCCCCGACGATCGAGCGCTGGATCGAGCACGCGGCACCGTCGACCGCGGCCTTCCGCGCCGGGCACCCGGTCCGTGCCGCGGCGGCGGACCAGGGCTTCGGCACCGCCGACCAGCTCTCCCTGGTCAACGTCGCCGTGCAGGTGGCGGCGGTGGCGGAGCACCCGTTGGTGCGGGACGCGGTCGCCGCGGGGCGGGTCGAGGTCATCGGCCTGTTCTTCGACATCGCGTCCGGCCGGGTGCTGCGGGTGACGGACTCGGCGGTCGTGGAGGCGGACACTCTCACCCACGCCTAGCGACGCGCCGGCGCGGCGCCGCGGACCTCACCCCCGCGGCGCCGCGCGTTCCCGCACCGCACGCCCCCCCCGGATTGCGACACGGCTGTGACATTCGCGGGGCGAAACGGAGGCGGGCCGACGACGATGAGGGACAATGCTCGACGTCATGTTCGCAACCACACGCCCCTGGACCGCCGCGACGACGGCCGTCGTCGCCGCGCTGGCCTTCGCCGGGCTCTACCTCGCGGTCGTCGGAACCGCATCGGGCCAGGTCATCGACCACGAGCTCATGCGGACGATCTCCGCCGCGTTCGGGGTCGAGAACCCCGTCGAGGGCGCCCTGGGCCGCTACCAGCTGCCGATGATCGCGGCCGGCGGCCTCCTCGTGGCCGCGGTCGTCGCGAGCCGCCGGTCCAAGACGGTCGCCGTCTCCGCCGCGCTCGTTCTCGGCTCGACGGTGGCCGGCGCCTACCTCCTCAAGGCCCTGCTCGAGCGGCCCTCCTTCGGCATCGGCCCCGAGCTCAACTCGTTCCCGTCCAACACCGTCGCCGTGGTCGCGGCGCTCGCGGTGATCCTCGTCGGCTCCGCCGCGCGGCGCTACCGGGCCCTCGCGCTCCTCGTCGCCGTCGGCGCCGGGAGCGTGGTCTCCGTCCTCGTCGTCGCCCAACAGTGGCACCGCCCCGGCGATGTCCTGGGAGCATGGTTGGTGGCCGTCGGCGCCGCCGCGGTGGTCCGGGTCGGTCAGGCCGCCTGGGCCTGGACCTCCGACGTGGAAGGGAGCCTCACGGGTGGTCAGACTGCTGCTCATCGAGGATGACCCGGCGATCGTCGACGCACTGACGCTCTCGCTCGGCCGGCTCGACCACACCGTCGAGCACCTGGCCGCCGCCACGGACGACCTCGAGCAGCGGGTGACCGCCGCCGATGCGGTGATCCTCGACGTGGGCCTGCCCGGCGAGGACGGCTTCGCCGTGTGCCGCCGCATCCGCCGCTCCAGCACCGTCCCGATCCTCATGCTCACGGCCCGCTCGGACGACATCGACACCGTCGCCGGGCTCGAGGCCGGCGCCGACGACTACGTGGTCAAGCCCGTCAGCCCGCGCGTGCTCGACGCCCGGATCAAGGCCGCGCTGCGCCGCTCCGCGCCTGCCGACGCCGCCCCGGCACCGTCGGGCGAGGTGGCGGCACCGTCGGACGACGGTCCGCTGACCGTCGACCGGGCCGGCGCGGAGGTGCTGCGCGACGGTGCACCCCTGCCGCTCACGCCCACCGAGAAGCGGCTGATGTACGCCTTCGCCGACCATCCCGGCCAGGTGCTCAGCCGCGAGCAGCTGCTGGCGATGGCCTGGAACCAGGACTTCCTCGGCGACTCCCGGCTGGTGGACAACGCGATCCTGCGGCTGCGCCCCAAGATCGACCCGCCCGACGGGACCAGCCACATCGAGACGGTGCGTGGCTTCGGCTACCGGTTCCGGCCCACGCCGTGATCGCGGGCCTGCGCACCCGGATCCTCGCGATCATCGTGATCGTGACCTGCCTGACGGCGGGCGTCACCGGCGTCGCGGTCGCGATGGTGGTGCGGGACTGGGTGTATCAGGACGCGCAGGACGCCGTGCTCACCACGTTCCGGCACGACATGGAGACGGTTGAGCGCCAGGCGGTGCGGGTGCCCGGCACCGGCGAGGGTCCGGCCCGATGGACCCAGGAGAGCGTGCGGGAGACGTTGCCGGACGACTACACCGTGGAGATCAACGGCGTGGTCGTCAGCCAGGGCTCCGCGCCCCCGCAGGACTTCCCCGGCGCGATGCGGCGCGAACTCGAAGCAGTGCCTTCGCTGTACCGTTTCCAGCGATTGCCCGACGGGAAGGTGCTGGTCGCGCACAGCGTGAATCGGCCGACGATCTTCGACGCGGAGAGCGTCGTGATCTACGGCGTGCACCCGCTCGAGGACGTCGGGGCCCGGTTGAACCGGCTCACGTTACTGGTCGTCGTCGCCGTGGCGGGGAGCGCTCTGCTCGGCATCCTCGTCGCGCTGATCGTCGCGCGCACGGTGACCCGGCCGCTGAGCCGGATCCAGGCAGTCGCCGCGCGCGTCACGGACGGCGACACCGAGGCGCGGCTGCCCGCGACCACCGTGACCGAGCTGCGCGACCTCACCGACACCTTCAACTCCATGCTCGACCGGCAGAACGAGTCGATCGACGTCTTGCGCCACCAGGACGCACGGTCGCGGCGGTTCGTCGGCGACGTCTCGCACGAGCTGCGCAGCCCGCTCGCCGCGCTCGTCCCCGCCGCCGAGGTGCTGCGCGAGGAGGCCGCGACCCTCGGCCCGGACTCCGACCTGCGGCGTGCGTCCGAGCTCGTCGCCTCCGAGGTCGACACGCTCGCCGGTCTCGTCGACGACCTGCTGGAGATGACGCGCCTCGACGCCGGGGCCGCCGAAGTGCGACGCGAACCCTTCGAGCTGGTCGGGGCCCTGCGCGAGGCGCTCTCGGCCCGCGGCTGGCACTCCGTTCGGGTCGACGGTGCGCCGCTCACCGCCGAGTCCGACCGCCGCCGCGTCGTGGCGGTGGTGACCAACCTGGTGGGCAACGCGGTCCGGCACGGCGCGCCGCCCGTGACGGTGACCGTCGCTCCGTCGGTCGACGGTGCGATCGTCGAGGTCCGCGATCACGGGCCGGGGGTGCCGCCCGGCGACGAGGAGCGGGTCTTCGGGCGGTTCGCGAAGGCCCAGGAGGCGCGCTCGCGCGGTGCCGGCGGGGGAGCGGGCCTCGGGCTCGCCATCGCCCGGGACAACGCGCGCCTGTTGGGCGGGGACGTCGACTACCGGCGCGACGGCGCCACCACCGTCTTCCGGTTGCGGCTCGCCCGGTAAATTCGGGGCATGCGCGTAGCGGTGATCGACTCCGGTTTCGGGATGGTCAACTACGCCGACGCCCTCTCCCGCGTGCGGCCCGACACCGAGCTGGTGCTGGCCCGCGACCCCGACAACATGCCGTACGGCCTGCTGGAACCGGCCCGGATCTCGGAGTGCGTGGTCGCCATGGCCGGCGCCGCGGCCCGCTACGACGTGGACGCGATCATCGTCGCCTGCAACACCGGCTCCATGTACGCGCTGGAGGCGGCCCGCGCCCGCTTCGAGCCCGCCGTCCCCGTCGTCGGGGTGGTGCCCGCCATCCGCCCCGCGGGGTCGACGGGGCGCCCCTTCGCCGTCTGGGCGACGGCCGCCGCCACGGTGAGCGACTACCAGACCTCGCTCATCGACGCCTTCGCCGACCCGGCCCTCGCGCACCGCATCCCCTGCTACGGCCTGGCCGAGGCGATCGACTCCGGCGACCCCGAGCGGGTGGCGGCGGCGATCTCCGCGGCGGCCGCGGCGACCCCGGACGACATCGAGTCCGTGGTGCTGGGCTGCACCCACTACGGGCTGGTCAGGGAGCCGATCGTGGCCGCGCTGCGCGAGCGGACCGGGCGGGACGTCGCCGTCTTCGACTCGCCGGAGCCCGTCGCCCGGCAGACGCTGCGCCGGCTCGGCGTGGAGCCCGGCGGACCGTCGGAGCTGGGTGCCGTGGTGGCCGTGCTGGAGTCCGGGCGTCCGGGGGCGCTGCCCGCGTCGCTCGCCGCCTATCCCGCCGGCCGGCTGCTCCTGGAGCGATGCGGTCGCAGCGCGAAAACGCCGTGACAAAAGAATCGCGATGAGATATATGCATGACCGCAACTCTCCTGTTATCCTGAGAGAGCACTGACCGCAGCTGACTCGCTCGCTGCGGTCAGTAGTCATTTGCAGGGCTTTTGATCTCTCAAGTTAGCCCCGGGTCTCTCAGGTGAAACGTCAACTGTCTCAGAGGCTGAGATCGTCCGCCGTGGCCCGCAATGTGCGGTCCGTCAGGAGGCCGGAGAAGAGCGCCGCGGGGACGGCGTAGCGCTGTTTCGGACGGACCGTGAGGATCACCATCGCCCAGGACGGTTCGACCGCCTCGATGTTCGCGCGTTCGATGACGATTGTGTTGACGGGGTTGTCGATCCGGATGCGGGTCGCGTCGCTCCCCGCCGCCCAGCGGGAGCCTGCTCGCAGCACCTTGCGATTCTGCAGGTGCGCACACGCGGCGGTGGCCAGCGGGATCAGCAGGAAATAGACCGGCATGAAGATCGCCAGCAGAATGGCCAGGTCCCACCATGTCGTGCCCATGATCAGGAACAGTGCGGCCAGGAACAGCCCGAGGCCGACGGTGATCGCCAGCGTTCGCAGCCACGTCCGACGCGACCGGAGGACCGTCAGCGTCGCACGTCGTGCGTCGCCGGGCTGCGCGATCCACTCCGCCGTCACAGCGGGCATCCGGTCGGCGTCGTCCGGAGTCGGATCTTCCGGCGTAGAGGAGTCGGGCGGCGGTTCGTTGGTCACGAATGCAGTCTCACACGGTCGGTATCCCGGATCTGTGATGGGGCCAGGCGCCGGCAGTGGACGGATACTTGATCGGGCGATCCATACAGAAACTGAATAGCTGCAGGTGGTGGACCATCGTTGGGGGTCGACCTGGGGCTATTCAGTTTCTGTATGGAAGCGCGCGACGGCATCCCGGCTCCGCTGCCCCGGCGGTGCTGAGATGGCACCACCGGGGCTCACGTCGGCGCCTACGCGGCCAGGTCCCTACGGGACTCGGAGAACGCGGCCGCGATCAGACCCGCCGCGGCGATCACCACCAGGGTGATCGTGGCGCCGGTGAGCACGGTGGCGCCGGGCTGCGTCGCGACGTGCTTGAACGGCGAGACCTTCGCGACCCAGTCGGGGAGCTTCAGGACGTCGGCGATCATCGTGGTCACGCACAGCGCCAGCACGACCCAGCCCACGGACGACCAGCGCGCCGAGATCGCGCCCGCGAGAGCGGCGATCGCCGTGATCACCCACACCGCCGGCAGCGCGGCCAGCGCGGGGACGATCAGCTCGCGGCCGGCTGTCAGAGAGACGCCGACGCCGAGGGCGAGGCTCACCCCGGTCGTCGCGATCACGGCCGCGGTCAGGTGCGAGGCGTACCAGCGCAGCCGCGCCACCGGCGCCGAGAGCAGGTACTCCGCGCGGCCCGAGGTCTCCTCGGAGCAGGCGGTGTTGACGATCGAGATGCCCAGCGCGGCGACCGCCATGCCCATGATGGAGAACTCGGCGCCGAAGAACACGTCCAGCAGGCTGGAGCCGGATCCGCCGAGTCGCTCGAGCATCTCGCGCGTCCCCGCGTTGCCCGCCAGGGAATCGATCGCGCTGCCCATGCCGCCGAAGGCGAGGCCCACGGCCAGCATGCCGACGCTCCAGCCGATCAACTGGCCGCGGTGCAGCCGCCAGGTCAGCGCCTCCACGGAGCCGAGCAGGGCGCTGCCCCGCTCGCGGCCCCGGCCCACGGGGATGAGGCCCGCACCCAGGTCGCGCTGCGCGGCGATCCGTAGCGCCACCGCGGTGAGCACCACCGACGCCGCGAGCAGCAGCAGGATCGGCCAGGGCCGGTCGTCGGCGAACGGGCGGATCTGCTGCGCCCAGCCGAGCGGCGAGAGCCACGACTCCCAGCCGGGCTCGGCGGGCAGCGTCCCGTCGGTCCGGATGACGGAGACGTCGCCCACGGCCCGGAGCAGGTAGGCGCCGCCGAGGCCCACGGCGAACAGGCCGCGCGCGGCGCGCGCACCCTCCGTGAGCTGCGCGCAGAGCAGCGCGAACGCGGCGAAGACGATGCCGGTGAACGCCCAGAGAGCGCCGAACATGAAGCTGCCCTGCGCATCCGCGCCCATGCCGACCAGCGTCAGCGCGCTGAGCACGCCGATCGCCAGGCTCAGCGCGGTGGTCTCGATGAGCGCGGCGAGCGGGGGAGCGGTGCGATCGATCGCGGAGGCGCCCAGCATCTCCCGGCGGCCGGACTCCTCGTCGGCGCGGGTGTGGCGGATCACCAGCAGGCCGGTGAGCAGCCCGAGGGCGGCCGCCATCATGACGACCATCTTGATCATGCCCACGGCGCCGGTGGTGGCCGAGTAGACGGGGCCGAACATCGCGACGAGCGAGGGATTCTCGCTGGCGGCGCGCGCGGCGGAGTCGAGTGAGGCCTGGTCGGCGTAGGTGGTCTTCGCCGTCGAGTAGGCCGACGCCGCCATCGCGACGTAGAGCAGGAGCCACACCACCAGCTGGATGCGGTCGCGCCGCACCACCAGCCGCAGGGTGGCGCCGAGGCCGGTCATCGCACGGCCCCGGCGGTGTCGTAGTGCCGCAGGAAGAGCTCCTCGAGCGTCGGCGGGCGGCTGGTCAGCGACGTGGGGCCGGCGGCCGCCAGTTCGCCGAGGAGGCGCCCGAGGTCCGCCGCCTCGACGCTGAACGAGACGCGGTCACCGTCGGCCTGCAGGTCGTGCACGCCCGCGGTATTCGCGAGGTCGACGGGGTGCGCCAGCGTCGCCTCGACCCGGGTGCGGGAGAGGTGGCGGAGCGAGGCCAGCGAACCGGTCTCGACGGACGCACCGTCCTTGATGATGGTGACGGTGTCGGCGACCCGGTCCACCTCGGACAGGATGTGACTCGAGAGCAGGATCGACGTGCCGTCGGCCTTCGCCTCGGCGAGGCACTGCGTGAAGACCTCCTCCATGAGCGGGTCGAGGCCGGAGGTGGGCTCGTCGAGGATCATCAGCTCGGCGCGGGCGGCGAAGGCGGCGACGAGCGCGACCTTCTGCCGGTTGCCCTTGCTGTAGGTGCGGGCCTTCTTCGCGGGGTCGAGGGCGAAGCGCTCGATCAGCTCGGCCCGGCGCGCCTCGTCGAGCCCACCGCGCAGGCGCCCCATGAGGTCGATGATCTCGCCGCCGGACAGGTTGGGCCACAGCGTCACGTCGCCCGGCACGTAGGCGAGGCGGCGGTGCAGCTCGGGAGCCTGCGACCACGGGTCGCCGCCCAGCAGCTCGACGGTGCCCGAGGTCTTCTTCAGAAGGCCGAGGAGGACGCGGATGGTGGTGGACTTGCCCGCTCCGTTGGGGCCGAGAAAGGCGTGGACCTCTCCGGGTGTCACGTGGAGGTCGAGTCCGGTGAGTGCGTGTGCGCTACCGAAGGTCTTGGTGAGGCCCTCGACGCGGATGACTTCAGTTGTCATGTCGCCGACGCTACGCTCAGTTCACAAATTTGTGAAGTGTCTGAATTGTGGCTATCGTGACCTGCATGGACGCGCCGGACTTCGTGGAGAACATGGCAGCCGCGTTCGTGGACGCGGGTATGCAGCGCATGGCATCCCGCGTCTTCGCCGCGGTGCTGACGTCGCCGGAGGCGGCGCTCACGCCGTCGCAGATCGCCGAGCGGTTACAGGTGTCCGCCGGCGCCGTGTCGGGCGCCGTGCGGTACCTCGAGCAGACGAGCATGATCCGCCGCACGCACGTCCCGGGGTCGCGGCACAGCCTCATCACCCTCGGCGACGACATCTGGTACGAGGCCTTCGCCGCCCGCAACCCGATCCTGGAGCGGTGGCGCGACGTCGCGATCGAGGGGATCGAGGAGCTGCCCACGGGTGGCCCCGCGGCCGAGCGGCTCTCGGTGATGCGCGACTTCTTCGAGTTCATGATCGACGAGCTCCCCGAGATGATGGAGCGCTGGCGGAAGGTCCGCGAGGCCAAGCACGGGCACTGACACCGGGCGGTCGCGGTGCAATGATGGGTGCATGACTGCAACCACCCTGCCCGGCGGCACGTTCGCTCTCGGCGGCGACCTCACGGTCACCCGATTCGGTTACGGCGCCATGCAACTCGCGGGGCCGCACGTCTTCGGCCCGCCCGCCGACCGCGAGGCGGCGATCGAGGTGCTGCACGACGTGATCGACCTCGGCATCACGCACATCGACACCAGCGACTACTACGGGCCGTTCGTCACCAACGAGATCATCCGCGAGGCGCTGCGCCCCTACCCGGAGTCGCTGCACATCGTGACCAAGGTCGGCGCCCGCCGCGACGACACGGGCGGCTGGCCGCCGGCGCTGGCGCCCGACGACCTGCGGCGCGCCGTCGACGAGAACCTCGAACGCCTCGGCCTCGACGTGATCGACGTGGTGAACCTGCGCGTCGGCGACTTCGACACCCCCAGCGCCGGCTCGATCGCCGAGCCCTTCACCGTGCTCGCCGAGCTGCAGCAGCAGGGCCTGATCCGGCACCTCGGCGTGAGCACCGTGACCGCGGAGCAGGTCGCCGAGGCGCAGTCGATCGCGCCGGTGGCGTGCGTGCAGAACTTCTACAACATCGCCCACCGCGTTGACGACGAGCTCGTGGATTCGCTGGCGGCGCAGGGCATCGCGTACGTGCCCTACTTCCCGCTCGGCGGATTCAGCCCGCTGCAGTCGGACGCGCTGAACGCCGTCGCGGCCCGGCTCGGCGCGACCCCGATGGCGGTCGCCCTCGCGTGGCTGCTGCAGCGTTCGCCGAACATCCTGCTGATCCCGGGCACCTCGTCGGTCGTGCACCTGCGCGAGAACGTCGCGGGCGCGGCACTGGAACTCCCGGAGGACGCGCTCGCCGAGCTGGACGCGATCGGCACCCGCTGATCTTCGGTGCGTGTCGGTGACGACACGCCGAGTCCCGGTCGCAGAGATGCACCGAGGCTCCGTCGGCGATCCTTCGTACGCGGTCAGTAGTTCCGCGGGCCCGTCTCGTACCGGCCGGCCGCGACCAGCCAGGTCACGGCGACGACGGCGATCGGCGTCACGCACAGGATCGCGATCAGCACGTACAACTGCATCACCGCAGCGGCCAGGGGCGAGGCGCCGCCGAGCACCATGCCCACGAAGGCGCCGGGGATCGTGACCAGCCCGACGGTGCGCGTCTGGTCCAGTGCGGGGATCAGGGCCGTCGCGGCCGCGGTGCGCGCCAGCTCCAGCCGCACGAACAGCGGGTCCAGGCCCAGCGCGAGGCCCGCCTCCAGCTCGCCGCGGCGGGCGGCCAGCTCCTCGAGGGCCCGCTTCCCGGCGAGCCCCGCGCCGGCCATCGCGGCGCCGATCGCGCTGCCCGCCACCGGGATCACCGCGATCCCACGCGCCGGAAGGACCCCGCTGGCCATCAGCGCCACCGTCAGGACCGCCGCCGGGCCGGCCACCGCCGCGGTCGTCGCCGCCAGCTCCGACCACCGCGGCCTTCGCCCGACGATGCGGCGGGCCGCCGTCCACCCCGCCGTGACGCCCATGAGCAGCACGAACGCCGCCGTGAACCACAGGCTCCGCACGATCAGGCTGAGCACCATCCCGAGCACCGCGAGCTGCACCGTCGCGCGGACCGTCGAACCCAGGATCGCGGGGCCGTAGCCGGTGCGCCCGAGCCACGCCACGGCGGCGCCCGTCAGGGTGAGGGCGACGAGCGCGACGGCGAGTCCCGGGCCCACCGTGAGCAGCTCGCCCGGATCGTTTCCGGTCACGTCGTGGAAACCTAGCCGAAACGAGCGGTCGGCGGAGGTTCGCAGGTGCATCAGCGCAGGTCCAGCCCGGTAAGGATGACCTTTCATTTGGTGATCCGAGGCGGGGAAACTAAGATTTTCGGTACAGCCAACGATGCCTGAGGTGATCTGCAGTCCCGGATCGCCGAACCTTGAAGAACCCGTTCCGCCGTGAGGCGCTGCGTAGAGGCAGGTATTCGATGAGCCGATTCGTCCCCCCGGGCCCCCAGGGCCTGTACCACCCCGCGAACGAGCATGACGCCTGTGGCGTCGCCTTCGTGGTGGACATGCACGGACGCAAGTCCCGGGACATCGTCGACAAGGCCATCACCGCCCTCGTCAACCTCGAGCACCGCGGTGCCGCGGGCGCCGAGCCCAACACCGGTGACGGCGCGGGCATCCTGATCCAGGTCCCGGACCGGTTCTTCCGCGAGGTCGTGGACTTCGAGCTGCCGCACCAGGGCGCGTACGCCACGGGCATCGCCTTCCTCCCGCAGGCCGCCGCCGAGGCGACCAAGGCCGCCGAGGGCGTCGAGCGCATCGTCGCCGAGGAGGGCCTCACGGTCCTCGGCTGGCGCGACCAGCCCACCGACGACGGCTCGCTGGGCGCGCTCGCCCGCGACGCCATGCCCACCATGCGGCAGGTCTTCATCGCCGGCACGGATTCCGACGGTGCGCCCCTCTCGGGCATGGACCTCGAGCGCCGCTGCTTCGTGATCCGCAAGCGGGTCGAGCGCGAGCTCGGGACCGACGGTGCCGGCGCGGGCTCGCAGGGCGAGGAGTCGGTGTACTTCCCGTCGCTGTCCGGCCAGACCTTCGTCTACAAGGGCATGCTGACCACCCCGCAGCTGCGCGGCTTCTTCGTGGACCTGCAGGACGAGCGCGTCGAGTCGGCCCTCGGCCTGGTGCACTCGCGCTTCTCCACCAACACCTTCCCGAGCTGGCCGCTCGCGCACCCGTACCGACGCGTGGCCCACAACGGTGAGATCAACACCGTCAACGGCAACGAGAACTGGATGCGGGCCCGCGAGGCGCTGCTCGACGTCTCGACCTTCGGCGAGGACGCCGCGGACAAGATCTTCCCGATCTGCACCGAGGGCGGCTCCGACACCGCGCGCTTCGACGAGGTGCTCGAGCTGCTGCACCTCGGCGGCCGCAGCCTGCCGCACGCCGTGCTGATGATGATCCCCGAGGCCTGGGAGCGGCACCAGGACATGGACCCGGCCCGCCGGGCGTTCTACGAGTACCACTCCTCGCTCATGGAGCCGTGGGACGGGCCGGCCTCGGTCTGCTTCACCGACGGCACCGTGATCGGCGCCGTGCTCGACCGCAACGGCCTGCGCCCGTCGCGCATCTGGGTCACCAAGGACGGCCTCGTCGTGCTCGGCTCCGAGGTGGGCGTGCTCGACATCGACCACGCCGACGTGGTCTACAAGACTCGCCTGCAGCCGGGACGCATGTTCCTCGTGGACACCGCGCAGGGCCGCATCGTCTCCGACGAGGAGATCAAGGGCGAGCTCGCCGCCGCCGAGCCCTACCAGGAGTGGCTCGACGAGGGCCTGCTGCGCCTGAAGGATCTGCCGGACCGCCCCCACACCGTGATGGCGCACGACCGGGTGACGCAGCGGCAGCAGATGTTCGGCTACACCACCGAAGAGCTGGACCTCCTGCTCACGCCGATGGCGAAGACCGGCGCCGAGGCGATCGGCTCCATGGGCACCGACACCCCCGTCGCCGTGCTCTCGCTGCGCCCGCGCCTGCTGTTCGACTACTTCCAGCAGCTCTTCGCGCAGGTGACCAACCCGCCGCTCGACGCGATCCGCGAGGAGATCGTGACCGCGCTCGGCGGCACGATCGGCAGCGAGTCCGACCTGCTCAACCCCGCGGCGATCAGCTGCCGCCAGATCCACCTCGAGCAGCCGATCCTCAACAACGACGAGCTGCAGAAGCTGGTCAAGGTCAACGACGACGGCACCCTGCCCGAGTTCCGGTCCGTGGTGATCCCGGGCCTGTACCACGTGGCCGAGGGCGGCAAGGGCCTGCGCGAGGCGCTCGACACCGTGCGCACCCAGGTCTCCGAGGCCATCGACGGCGGCGCGCGCCTGATCGTCCTGTCGGACCGCAACTCCGACCGGCTGCTGGCGCCGATCCCGTCGCTGCTGCTGACCTCCGCCGTGCACCACCACCTGGTGCGCGAGCGCAGCCGCACCAAGGTCGGCCTCATCGTGGAGTCGGGCGACGCCCGCGAGGTGCACCACATGGCGGCCCTCATCGGCTGCGGCGCCGCGGCGGTCAACCCGTACATGGCCTTCGCCACCATCGAGGACATGCACATCCGCGGCGAGCTCAACGGCACTCCGCTGGAGAAGCTCAACGCCAACTACGTCAAGGCGGCCGGCAAGGGCGTGCTCAAGGTGATGTCCAAGATGGGCATCTCGACGCTGGCCTCGTACACCGGCGCCCAGCTGTTCCAGGTGATCGGCCTCTCGCAGGAGGTCGTCGACGAGTTCTTCACCGGCCTGCAGAGCCAGCTCGACGGCATCGGCCTCGACGAGATCGCCGCCGACGTCGCCGCGCGGCACAAGCGCGCCATGAACGACCGCCCCGAGGAGCTGGCGCACCGCGAGCTCGAGGTGGGCGGCGAGTACCAGTGGCGCCGCGAGGGCGAGTACCACCTGTTCAACCCGGACACCGTCTTCAAGCTGCAGCACGCCACGCGCACCGGGCAGTACAAGGTGTTCAAGGAGTACACGAAGCTGGTCGACGACCAGAGCGAGCGGCTCGCGTCGCTGCGCGGCCTGTTCCGCTTCCAGAGCGACCGCCCGTCGATCTCCATCGACGAGGTGGAGCCCGCGAGCGAGATCGTCAAGCGCTTCTCGACCGGCGCCATGAGCTACGGCTCGATCTCGGCCGAGGCGCACGAGACGCTGGCCATCGCCATGAACCGCCTCGGCGGCCGCTCGAACTCCGGTGAGGGCGGCGAGGATCCGCGGCGCTTCACGCCCGACGAGAACGGCGACTTCCGCCGCTCGGCGATCAAGCAGGTCGCCTCGGGCCGGTTCGGCGTGACCTCGCACTACCTGAGCAACTGCACCGACATCCAGATCAAGATGGCGCAGGGCGCGAAGCCCGGCGAGGGCGGCCAGCTGCCCCCGCACAAGGTGTACCCGTGGGTCGCCGAGGTCCGCGGCTCGACTCCCGGCGTCGGCCTGATCTCGCCCCCGCCGCACCACGACATCTACTCGATCGAGGATCTGGCGCAGCTGATCCACGACCTGAAGAACGCGAACCCGCAGGCGCGGATTCACGTGAAACTGGTCTCGGAGATCGGCGTGGGCACCGTCGCCGCCGGCGTCTCGAAGGCGCACGCCGACGTGGTGCTCATCTCGGGCCATGACGGCGGCACCGGCGCCACCCCGCTGACCTCGGTCAAGCACGCGGGCGCGCCCTGGGAGATCGGCCTGGCCGAGACCCAGCAGACGCTGCTGCTCAACGGCCTCCGCGACCGGATCGTCGTGCAGGTCGACGGCCAGCTCAAGACGGGCCGCGACGTCATCATCGCCGCGCTGCTCGGCGGCGAGGAGTTCGGCTTCGCGACCGCGCCGCTGGTGGTCTCCGGCTGCATCATGATGCGCGTGTGCCACCTCGACACCTGCCCCGTGGGCGTGGCGACCCAGAACCCGGTGCTGCGGCGCCGGTTCACCGGCAAGCCCGAGTTCGTGGAGAACTTCTTCCTCTACATCGCGGAGGAGGTCCGCGAGCTGCTCGCCGAGCTGGGCTTCCGCACGCTGCAGGAGGCCGTCGGCCAGTCGCAGATCCTCGACACCACGGCGGCGCAGGCCCACTGGGGCGGCGCCAAGGCCGGCAAGCTGGACCTCTCGCCGATCCTGGCGCAGGTGGACTCGCCGTTCATGAAGCAGGACCTGTACTGCAGCCAGCCGCAGGACCACGGCCTTGAGAAGGCCCTGGACCAGCAGCTGATCTCGCAGGCGCGGGTCGCGGTGGAGACCGGCTCGCCGGTCACCATCGAGACGCCGATCTCCAACGTCAACCGCACCGTGGGCACGATGCTGGGCCACGAGGTGACCAAGGCGCACGGCGCCGACGGCCTCCCCGAGGACACCATCGACATCACCTTCAAGGGCAGCGCGGGCAACAGCTTCGGCGCCTTCGTGCCGAAGGGCATCACGCTGCGCCTCGAGGGCGACGCGAACGACTTCGTGGGCAAGGGGCTCTCGGGCGGCAAGATCGTGGTCCGCCCGGCGCGCAACGCCCCGGAGGAGTTCGTCGCCGCGGACAACATCATCGCGGGCAACGTGATCCTGTTCGGCGCCACCGCCGGCGAGGTCTACCTCAACGGCAAGGCGGGCGAGCGGTTCGCGGTGCGCAACTCGGGCGCCGTCGCGGTGGTCGAGGGCGTGGGCGACCACGGCTGCGAGTACATGACCGGCGGCCGCGTGGTGGTCCTCGGCGACACGGGACGCAACTTCGGCGCCGGCATGTCCGGCGGCGTGGCCTACGTCTACAACGCCGACGGGCAGTTCGAGCGCGACCTCAACACCGAGCTGGTGGAGCTGGAGTCGCTCGACGAGGCCGATATCGACTTCGTCCACGGCGCCGTGACCGACCACTACCGCTACACCGATTCCGCCGTCGCGGAACGGATCCTGGCCAACTGGGCGCGGGAGCGCCAGCTCTTCGCCAAGGTGATGCCGCGCGACTACAAGCGCGTCCTCACCGCCATCAAGCGCGCCGAACTCGACGGCCGCAACATCGACGACGCAGTGATGGAGGCCGCTCGTGGCTGATCCGCAAGGCTTTCTGAAGCACAACTCGCGCGAGACCCCGGTCCGCCGGCCCGTCCCGCTCCGGCTTCTGGACTGGAACGAGGTCTACAAGCCCTTCGACGGGACCACCCTGCGCAAGCAGGCGTCCCGGTGCATGGACTGCGGTATCCCGTTCTGTCACAACGGCTGCCCGCTGGGGAACCTGATCCCCGAGTGGAACACGCTGGCGTACAAGGACCGCTGGTACGACGGCATCGAGCGGCTGCACGCCACGAACAACTTCCCGGAGTTCACCGGGCGGCTGTGCCCCGCGCCCTGCGAGGCGTCGTGCGTGCTGGGCATCAACCAGGATCCCGTCACCATCAAGCAGGTCGAGGTCGAGCTCATCGACAAGGCCTTCGACGAGGGCTGGGTCTCGCCGCAGCACCCCACCAAGCTGACCGGCAAGAAGATCGCCGTCGTCGGCTCGGGCCCGGCGGGCCTCGCGGCGGCGCAGCAGCTCACCCGCGGCGGCCACACCGTGACCGTCTACGAGCGCGCCGATCGGATCGGCGGCCTGCTTCGCTACGGCATCCCCGAGTTCAAGATGGAGAAGCGGCACATCGACCGCCGCCTCGCCCAGATGAACGCCGAGGGCACCGTCTTCAAGACGGGCGTCAACGTGGGCGTCGACGTGACCGTCGAGCAGCTCCGCGAGGACTTCGACGCGGTCGTGCTCGCCAACGGCGCCACCGTGTGGCGCGACCTGCCGATCCCCGGCCGCGAGCTGGACGGCATCCACCAGGCGATGGAGTTCCTGCCCTGGGCCAACCGTGCCGCGGTCGGCGACGACGTCCTCGACGAGAACGGCCTGCCGCCGCTGCACGCCAAGGACAAGAAGGTCGTCATCATCGGCGGCGGCGACACCGGCGCCGACTGCCTGGGCACCTCGCTGCGCCAGGGCGCGACCACCGTGCACCAGTTCGAGATCATGCCGGTCCCGCCGCGCGAGCGCGCCGAGTCGACCCCGTGGCCGACCTACCCGCTCATGTACCGCATCAGCTCGGCCCACGAGGAGGGCGGCGAGCGCGTCTTCTCCGTGAGCACCGAGGAGTTCATCGGCGAGGACGGCAAGGTCACCGGTCTCAAGGCCTACGAGGTGAAGATGGAGGGCGGCCGGTTCGAGAAGGTCGAGGGCACCGACTTCACCCTCGAGGCCGACCTCGTGCTGCTGGCCATGGGCTTCGTCGGCCCGCAGCGCGACGACCTGCTGGACAAGCTGGGCGTCGAGTACAGCGAGCGGGGCAACGTCGCCCGCGGCGACGACTTCCAGTCGACGGTGCCGGGCGTCTTCGTCGCCGGCGACGCCGGCCGCGGCCAGTCTCTCATCGTGTGGGCCATCGCGGAGGGCCGCAGCGCCGCGGCCGCCGTCGACCGCTTCCTCATGGGCGACACCGCGCTGCCCGCACCGATCGTCCCCACCGCCGCACCGCAGCGGTAGCGCACTTCTCGAACGACGAAGGCCGGCCCCCTCGGGGGCCGGCCTTCGGACGTTCGAGCGGGTTACTTGCCCTTGAGCAGGCCGCCCAGGATGCTGCCCAGCACGTTGCCCGCGGCGTTGCCGCCGGCCTGCTGGTTGCCGCCGCCGAGCATGTTGCCCAGGATGCTGCCGAGGACGTCGCCGCCGCTCTGCTGCTGCGGGGCCGGGGCCTGCTCCTGCTGCGGAGCGGCCGCGCCGCCGCTGGTCAGCTTCTTCATGACGAAGCTGATCACGATGGGTGCGAGGATCGGGAGCAGCTGCTTGACCAGGCCGTCGGTGACGCCGGAGGACAGCGGCGCTGCGGCCGCGGCGGCCACGTCGTCGGTCTTCTCGCCGAACAGGCTGGAGACGATCTGCTGGCCGTCGCCGTTGTCGGCGGCCTGGGCGAGATCGGCGGGGGCCTCGGTGGTGTCCTGCGCCTGGAGGCCGGCGAGCAGGGTCGGCACCGTCTGGTTGACGGCCTCCGAGGCGACGTCCTCCGAGACGCCGAGCTGGGCGGCGATATCCGCGAGCGGGATGGACTTGATCAGGTCGTCGAGATCGGACACGGTTCTCCTTGGAGGATGTGTGAGGACGCAAATTGCTGCACGAACCCCCACAGCGTAGCCGCGGCGTGCGCGGGCGCTCGCCGGAACCCGCATGTGAGGAGCGACACGCTTCGGCCCGGAGCGCTGGACCCCGCCGCGCGGGAGGAATACAGTATCTGTAACCAACCGTTCCGCATCGAGATCGCACCGGAGACCGTCGTGAAGCTGCACCGTCGCACCACCCTGCTGGGCTCGAAGGCGATCTCCCGGTTGCGGAACCGCCGACTCGCGCGCACGCTCGCCGAGGACGGCGAGCGCCTCGTCACCGCGTCGGACCTGCGGGTTCTGCGGGTCGGCTAGTCGCGTCCAGGATCAGCGCCGCCGTCTGCGCGGGCTGATCGACCATGGCCTGGTGCCCGCTCGGCGCGATCACCGCGAACCGCGCGTGCAGCACGTCCGCCAGCCCCTGCTGCTGCTCCAGCCAGTGCGTCGCCCACGGGGTGCGCCGCCCGGCGAACGCCGCGGCCACCGTCCACGGGACGCCGGCCGGGAGCGGCGTCCGCTCCCGCAGATCGGCCAGCTCGTGCGCCAGCACGGGGTAGCGGCCGTTCTCCAGGAACGCGGCGCGGAAGTAGGCCTCGGAGGAGAGGATCTCCGCGTACTCGGGCGGCGGCGCGCCCGCGCCCAGCATCCGGTGCACCAGCGGGCCGAACAGGTTCATCCGTACCGCGGCCGCGGCGTCGGCCGAGCGCAGGAGCGCGGCGTCGCGCAGCTCGCCCGGCACCACCCAGCGGGGAGAGGTCTCGACGCTGCCGTCCAGGAGGACGGATCCCGCTGTGCGGTGCGGGTGTTCGCGGGCGAAGGCTTCGACGTAGAAGCTGGCCATCGAATGCCCGACCATCACCGCCGCGTCGATGTCCAACGCGTCCAACAGCTCGCGCAGCCGGGTGACCTCGGAGTCCAGGGTGGGGACGGCACCGTCGGGCCAGGGATCGGAGAGGCCGTACCCGGGCCGGTCCAGGCGGACGACGGTGCGGCTCGCGGTCAGGAGCTCCGTGACCGCGTCCCAGTCGAACCAGTTCCCGGCCAGGCCGGAGCTGAGCACGACGGGCGGGCCGCTCGCCGGGGCGATCGGTTCGTCGACCACCACGTGGGTGCGGGTACCCGCCAGATCGAGCAGCACACCGGCGAGGATAGTCGGGCATGATGGGTCGCGTGAGTGAGGCGATCGACGTGACCATCTCCGACGACGTGATCCGGCTGGGGCAGTTCCTCAAACTGGCGGGTCTCATCGACTCGGGGTCCGAGGCCAAGGCGGTGATCGCCGAGGGCGAGGTGGCGGTGAACGGCGAGGTCGACCTGCGTCGTGGCCGGCAGCTCGCGGTGGGTGACGTGGTGGAGGTCTTCGGGCGGTCCGCCCGCGTGGCGCGCTGAGCCGTCAGTCTTCGCGTGCGGCCGCGGCTGCGACTCGGCCGAGCACCTGCAGCTGCGCCGGGTTGTACAGCTCGGTCAGCGCGGCGAGGATCACGCGCTGCGCCGTGCGCTGATCGTGCCCGCCCTCGTCGGACCAGACGCCCAGGTCGGGGAAGTCCGTCACCTGCCGCAGGACGTCGGGGACGAGGCGGGCGACGAGATCGTCGATGCTGGCCTCGTCCGCGTCGGCGCGGAGGTGGTCGAAGTCGTCGGCCGCGTCGGTCCGGCTGTACGTCGTCAGCATGCGTGCGTACTCCTCGGCGCGGGTCGGCCCCACGAGCTGGGCGAGGACGGCGCTGAACTTGCGGTCCGCGGGGGAGAGGTTCCGGGCCGTCGCCGCCGCGGAGAGCTCGGGCGGCAGGTCCGACGGTGCCGTCGACGTGCGCAGCGCGCGCAGGTCCTCGCGGATCGCCTGCAGCCGTTCGATGTCGGCGGCCAGCTTGTCATCGAGCTCGGCGGCCGCCGCGTCGTCCACATCGTCGGCGTCCATCGCGGCGATCTGCGCGAGGCTGAAGCCCAGCCCCGTCATGCGGCGGATCCAGACCAGCCGCACCAGGTGCTCGACGCCGTAGGTCTTGTAGCCGTTGGACCGTCGCGCGGGCTCGTCCAGCAGCCCGACGTAGTGGTAATGCCGCACGGTGCGCAGGCTGGTCCCCGCCAGCTCAGCGACCTCGCGCGTGCTCCACATCGTTCTTACCGGAGGACGATGCCGTCCTCGTCGCTGAAAAGCGTGTCGCCCGGGTTGAACGTCACGCCGCCGAAGGTGAGCGGGATGTCGCGCTGGCCCTCCGCGGTCTTGGTGGACTTGCGCGGGTTGGTGCCGAGCGCCTTCACGCCGATGTCGAGCGTGCCGATCACGGCGGCGTCGCGGACCGCGCCGTAGGCCACGATGCCGGCCCAGCCGTTGCCGCGGCCGAGCTCGGCGATGAGGTCGCCGACCAGCGCGGTGTGCAGTGAGGGGACGCCGTTCTCGTCGGAGCCGTCGATGACCAGCACGCGGCCCTCGCCGGGCTCGCCCAGGATCGACTTGAGCAGCGCGTTGTCCTGGAAGCACTTCACCGTGACGACCTCGCCGGCGAACTGCTTGCGGCCGCCGAACTGACGGAACTGCGTGTCGCAGCTGCGCACGTCGGGGCCGATCTCGTCGACCAGGTCCGCGGTGGGGGTGAACTGCACGTTGCTCATATTCACAAGGCTATCGCCTCGTGAATCCGGCTGATTCCGGGGTCACGAGGCCAGATCCGGCTTCGTATCGTCCGCACCTGCCGGTTTCACGACCCGGACGACGCCGACGTGCCGGTCGGTGCGGACGATGTCGAGGATCTCGGCAAGGATCGCGTCCCAATTCCCGATGACCTCGGAGTAGTCGAACCGCATCACGCGGTAGTCGCCGCGCGTGGCGGTCCGGTCGCGCCTGTTGTCCACGAGCCGTTGGGCGCCGCTGTGGTGGTCGGTGCTGTCGCATTCGATGATGAGTTTGTCGCCGACGAGCAGGTCCACCCGGCCGAGTTCTGCAATCGTCTGCTGGCTGCGCACGCGGATGTGCAGGCAGGTCAGGCGGTACCGGACCAGCGACTCGGTGCCGGAGCCGGCCAGCGGGTCCAGGTACTTCAGCAGCCGCCTCGTGGCCTTCGGGGCGCCCGCGAAGATCTCCTCGAGGTCTTGGAGACTGTAGGGATCGGGCTTGCGCAGAAGCGAGTCGAGCACCGCCACGAACTCGTCGGCGTCGAGGCAGTTCGCCGCGCAGCGCAGAGCGGTGGGTAGGTCGTCGACGGCGCGGGCCGGCGAGGGGAGCCGCAGGTACGCGTCGCAGTCCTCGTGCGATCGCGTCCGCCGATGTCGTTCGCGCCGCAGATGGGTCTTCGACTTGGACAGCGTGGCCTTGGCAGTCTGTGGGGATCTGCGTGGCGGGATCCAGACGCCGGGGCGGAACGCCAGTGCGGAGACGCAGGTGATCACGGCGCCGCCTTTCACTGCAGCGACGACCGCGGTGTTCGCTCCGGGGAAGCGGTACCAGCCCCGACGGATCACGACGATGTCGCCCAGGTGGCGAAGGCGCTCGATCTCCGTGGAGTCGGCGCCCGCACGCAGCGCCGCTCGGCGGAAGAAGACGCCGCCGTCCGGAGCGGCCAGCGCCTGCAGGATCTCGATGGTGTGCATGGAACCCAGCGTGACGCTGGCGTAGGACTGGAAGTGCTCGTCGGGAGCGCCGTTGTGGAGAAAACACGTTTCGTACGCTCAGCTGTGGAGGAAGCCGTCGTGAAGTCGGAGGACTAGCAGGTCAGGAAGCCGATTCTGGCTTCGTCGCCCAGAATTCTGACGCAATCACGAGCGTCGGGCGGCGACACTATTGAGTGCGCATCAACAAGCGGGTAATCTGGCGTCATGCCAGCACCTACCCAGGCCACGTTCGACCGTCTTCGCGCCCTCGCGGCGATCGACCACCCGGAGCAGCGCGAGTCGCGCGACGTCCTCGAGGCGTTCTCCGGCGAGAAGGTGACCACGATCCCCGTGGGCACCGTGGAGGACGTGGAGAAGGCCTTCGAGCGGGCCCGCCTCGCACAGAAGCAGTGGGCGGCCCGTAGCGCCAAGGACCGCGCGGCCGTGCTGCTCAAGTTCGCCGACCTGGTGAACGATCACCGCGCCGAGCTCATGGACATGGTGCAGCTGGAGACCGGCAAGGCCCGCCAGTACGCCCAGGAGGAGTCGCTGGACGTCGCGATGACGGCCCGCTGGTACGGCAAGAACGCGCCGAAGATCCTGGCGGAGAAGAGCACCGACGGCATGCTGCCGGTGTTCACCAAGACCCGCGTGCGCTACCAGCCCAAGGGCGTCGTCGGCGTGATCGCGCCGTGGAACTACCCCATCACCCTCGCCGTCTCCGACGGTGTCGCCGCGCTGGCCGCCGGCAACGCCGTCGTGCTCAAGCCCGATTCGCAGACCCCGTACTGCGCCCTCGCGGCCGTCGAGCTGCTGTACCGCGCCGGCCTGCCGCGCGACCTGTTCGCCGTGGTCCCCGGCCCCGGCGGCGTCGTGGGCACCGCGATCGTCGAGCGCGCCGACTACCTCATGTTCACCGGGTCCTCCGCCACCGGCGCCACGCTCGCCGAGCAGTGCGGCAAGCGCCTCATCGGCTTCTCCGCCGAGCTGGGCGGCAAGAACCCCATGGTGGTCACCAAGGACGCCGACATCGCGCACACGGCCGACGGTGCCGCCCGCGCCGCGTTCTCGAACTCGGGGCAGCTGTGCATCTCGATCGAGCGGATCTACGTCGAGCGGGCGATCGCCGACGAGTTCGCCCGCGCCTTCGCCGAGCGCACCGCTGCGCTCGCGCTGGGTGCCGGCTACGACTTCGAGAACGAGATGGGCTCGCTCGCGTCGAAGTCGCAGATCGATACCGTCGCCGCGCATGTGGACGACGCGGTTGCCAAGGGCGCGACGGTGCTCGCCGGCGGCAAGGCCCGCCCCGACCTCGGCCCGTTCTTCTACGAGCCGACCGTGCTCAAGGACGTGCCGGAGGAGGCCGTCTGCTTCAAGTCGGAGACCTTCGGCCCGCTGGTCTCGATCTACCCCGTCGACTCCATCGACGAGGCCGTCGAGAAGGCCAACGACACCGAGTACGGCCTCAACGCCAGCGTTTTCGCCGGATCGTCCAAGCAGGCCCAGGAGATCGCCGAGCGGATCAACGCCGGCACCGTCAACATCAACGAGGGCTACGCCGCCGCGTGGGGCTCCACCGCCGCGCCGATGGGCGGCATGGGCATCTCGGGCGTCGGACGCCGCCACGGCACCGAGGGCCTGCTCAAGTACTGCGAGTCGAAGACCATCGCGCAGCAGCGGATCATCGGCATCGGCGGCATCAAGGGCGTGCCGCGCAACGTCTTCCTGAACGTCGTCCCGTCGGCGATCAAGGCGCTCAAGCTGATCGGCCGGTAGCCCGGCACCCGGCGATGGCCCCCTCCACGCGGAGGGGGCCATCGTCGTCCGTCAGGCGGGGACGCGGTCCAGGAAGCCGGCGACGGTGGCGATGCGCCCGTCGGCGTCGACGGTCACCACGTCGAAGCCGATGACCGGCGGCTCCGCGCCCGCGGGGCCGAGGCCCCACTGGAACCGGACCTGGCCGTGATGCGCGTCGGGCTCGCCGACGAGGGTGAACTCGAAGCCGGGGAACTGCTCGTGCACGCCGGCGACGACGGCGCCGATGGCCTCGGTCCCGGCGACCTCCGCCATCGGGTCGGTGTACGTGGCCCCGGGCGCCCAGTGCCGCGCGAGCAGGTCGCGGCGGGCCTGCGGGTCGGTGCTGTTCCAGGTGGCGAGGTAGGCGTCGACGACGTGGTTCATGATGTCCTCCAGGTGGTCTCGGTCAGTTCGATGGGAGCGACGCCGAGTCTGCCGCCGATCGCGGGCCGTGGCGATTACCTCGGAGGTAATGGTGGCGCCTCACCGGCGCGGATAGATTCGCGGGCATGACGACGATCGAGGTGGGTCCGCTCCTGCGCACCTGGCGGCAGCGGCGGCGGCTCAGCCAGCTCGAACTCGCGAGCCGCGCCGAGGTCAGCGGGCGGCACCTGAGCTTCGTCGAGACGGGGCGGTCGCGGCCGAGCGCCGAGATGATCCTGCGACTCGCCGACCACCTGGAGGTGCCGCCCCGCGAGCGCGACGCCCTCCTCGTGGCGGGCGGTTTCGCCCCGCGGCACGACAGCCCGGCGGACGCCGCGGGCGTGCTGGCATCGTTCCGCACCCTGCTCGACGCGCACGCGCCCTATCCGGCCGTCCTCCTCGACCGGTACTGGGACCTGGTGGACGCCAACGACGCGGTTGCTCCGCTGCTCGCCGGCTGCGCGCCGCACCTGCTGGAGCCGCCGGTCAACGTCGTCCGCCTGAGCCTGCACCCCGACGGGCTCGCGCCGCGCATCGTCGACCTCGGGGCCTGGCGCGAGCACCTGCTGCACCAGGTGGCCGCGCGCGCCGACCGGACCGCCGACCCGCGGCTGGCGGCGCTCCTCGCCGAGTGCCGCGGGTACCCGGGCGGCGGCCCGGCACTCGCGCCGTCCGGGCCCGTCGTCGAGCTCGTCCTCCGCATGCCCGACGGTGCGCCGCTGCGACTGTTCAGCGTGGTCAGCGCCGTGCTCACGCCGCACGACGCCACCGTCGACGAGCTGCACCTGGAGACCTTCCTGCCCGCCGACGAGGCCACGCGGGAGCGGCTACAGGCGCGGGCCTGACGCCCGCACGGCGGCGGTGACCGCGGTGGCGACCGCCTCGCCCTCCTCGGGGAAGGGGTGCAGCGCGGCGGCGCGGGGCACCTCGTCGACGCCGTTGATCCACGGGCGCGCGCTGCACAGCTCGTGGCCCTTCGACGGTGCCTCCATGTCGACGTACTCGGCGCGGGCGTTCACGGCGGCCCGCCGGACGGCGCTGTTGAGCCGCTCGGTGAGGATGCTGCGCATCCACGGGATCGAGGCGGAGCGGAAGGGGGCGATCGTGGCGCAGGTCCGGTCGCCGGCGAAGACGGCGGGGTAGCCCACCACGAGGATCCGCGCCCGCGGCGAGCGCTCGCGGACGGCGCGGATGATGCGCTCGTTCGCCGCGGTGATCTGCGCGAGACGGGAGGCGACGGCACCGTCGGACAGGCGGGCCGGGCGGGTGCGCTGATCGGCGGTGCAGCGGACCGCGGCCGATCGCGGTGCCACCGCGCAGGATTCGAGGATGCTCGAGTAGAGGTCGCCGTCGTTGCCGCCGAGGGAGACGGTGACGAGCGTCGTGGCGGGGGTGATCCCGTCGAGCTGTGGCGCGGCGTCGTAGTAGCCGGTCTTGGCGGAGCCGGCGTGCTGGCTCGCGAAGGCGTCCCGCGTCTTGGCGCCGCCGCAGGTGTTGTCCCGCAGCGCGTCCGGAGCGAGGCCCAGCGACGCGGCCACCAGCTTCGGGTAGGTGTGCGTGGACCGTCCGCAGGCGCGCTCCTGCTGCGAAGCGCCGACGGTGGCGTCGGCGGGGAGGGAGGAGTAGGAATCGCCGAGCGCGACGTAAGTGGGGGCGGCCGGGGCCGCGTGCGCCGGCGCGGCGCCGACCACGGCCGTCGTGGCGAGGACCGCCGCGCCGAGCAGGGACAGGGACGGGCGGGCGCGCATCGACATGCCGCCACTGTATTGCGCGCGGCCACGGCCCGCAGCCCGTCGAAAACCGGTTGCGGCGGCCCGGCGTGCGACGCACCCTGGAGGCATGGAGGTCACGTTCGTCAAGCGCCGGAACGGGTACGACGTGCGGATCACGCGCGCGAAGGGCCCGGAGCTGGCGCCCCGCGGCGGTCCGGGCGGTCGGCCGCCGGTGCCGCACGACGCGGCGCACCTCATCGTCGAGGCCGAGGCGGGCCTGCGCGGCGGGGTCTTCGGTCGGATCGCCGACGCCAACGGCCTCGACGGGCTGTTCTGGCCCGCCGACCCGGGGGAGCGGCGCAAGGCGTCCCGCCGCAAGCGGCAGCCGACGGCCGCGCAGTCCGCGGACATGGCGCGCTCGGAGTACCTCGCGTCGCTGACCGCGGCGGTCTGGGAGGTGGAGCGCGGGCACCGGAAGCCGGAGCCCGCGTGGCCCGGCGTCCTCGAGGACGCGGACATCGATCCCGCCCTGTGCGAGCGGATCTTCGCCCGCTACGACGACTTCGCCCCGCGCTGGGCGGCGCTCCCCGACGGGGGCGAGCTCACGCTGCGCTGGTGATCGCGCCCGGCCTCAGGCCGGGCGAGGATCCACTGGACGACGGAGTTCCGCGCGCAGGGGCCGGTCCGCCAGCTTGATGACGAGCAAGGCCAGCGGGACGAGGACGAAGCCGATCACCGGCCCGACGAGGACCACGGTGTCGATCGGGTAGTGCAGCGCGAGGTACAGGCCGGCCGACGATCCGGTGACCGCGGTGACGGCGCAGACCACGCTCATCCACCGGATCCGGCTGCGGAACCGCGGAGACTCATCCAGGCAGCGGTCCCACGCCGTCGGTTCGACCTTGAGCGCCTTCACGTACATCGGCCCGAGGATGCTCGCCACGAGCGGCCTGCGGGTGAACGCCGATACGAGGAAGTACGCCGCCGCGAAGAAGCCGTCGATGGACTGTGCCGCAAGGGCGATCCGCGGCTCACCGGTGACGAGCGACGGTATGAGGGCCACCGCGAGGATGGCGGTCGTGAACAGCTCCAGCTGCCCGACCTGGCGCGTGACGAGCATCCGCCAGGTCACGATCACCAGGCCCGTGACGATGCCGAGCACGACGCCGGTCAGCTGCGAGAGGCCGCCCAGGCGGGTGACGCTGAAGTAGGCGATGACCGGGAGGAGCCCGCCCAGGATCGCCGGGGGTGGTCGCTTCACGGTCGCTCGCGCTCCGTCCCGGTGCTTCGGAAGACGTTCCGCAGCGCGAAGCCGCCGTCGCCGGTGCCGCGCAGGACGGCGAGCCGCGCCGCGTGGAAGCCGACGGTCAGCGGGAGCGCGGCCGTCAGCCAGGTGGCCGTTCCCCGTCGGCCGTGGATCCAGAACGTGCGGGGCAGGTACGCGGCGTACGTCGCGTAACTGCCGACACCGGTGTAGAAGCGGCGGGGCGAGACCTCCACCACGACGTCCCGGATCAGCGCGCACTCCCCGCCCGAGTCCTGGACGCAGAGGGCGATGTCGACGTCCTCGAAGACGTCTCGGCGCATCGCGACGTGCGGCCGTATCCGGCGCCACGTCTCGGCGCGGAAGGCCATGCTCGGGCCGAAGCAGTAGCTCACCCGCTGCGCGCGCTTCTCGTTGCGCCCGAACGGGTCGTTCCACTTGTTCAGCGCGGATTGGAATCGCCGGCCGGGGAGCCCGCGGAACTCTCCGAGGGTGGAGACGACGTCGAAGCCGCGGCCGTCGTCGGAGTCGAAGAACGTGCGCAGGCGCCGTGCCCACCCCGGAGCGACGACGGTGTCCGCGTCGATCCGGGCGATCACCGACGACGTGGCGGCGTCGAGCCCCGCGTTGCGGGCCCACACCAGGCCCTGTCGGGTCTCGCGGATCAGTTTCACGACGGGGTTCGCCGCGGCGGTGGCCTCCACCAGGGCGACGGTGCGGTCTGTCGAGTTGTTGTCGACCACGATGATCTCGTCGATCTCGGAGCCTTCGGCGAGCAGTCGTTCGAGGCATTCCTCGATGACCTCGTCCTCGTTGTAGGCGGGAACGACAACAGTCAATGTGCTCTCTGCCATGGCGAAACGCTACGTCCGCCTCGGGACCGTCGCAGCGCGGCGACCGGTGAGACTACTCACAGGTCGCCGGCGCTGTGGCGTTTGAAACACAACCGGGACGGGACCGAGGACCGTCGGCGACGGTACCGGGACGTGAGCGGCCCATCGTGAGGACATGGCTCATGTACTCACGAAATCGGCTGCCGCGCTGGTCGTCCTCGTCGCCGTGGCGGCGGTGATCGCGGCGTGCTCGGAAGCGCTCCCGGGGATACCGGGAGGGGTGGAGACGGGCACCGTCGGGCAGCTTGGGGAGGCCGACGGGGTGGTGCTGGATCGGGTGGCGGTCGATGCGGATGTGCCGGCGGTGACGAGGCTCGATCCGAAGCTGCGCACGGCGATTCGGTCGGCTGCACGCGCCGCGGCGCGGGAGGGCGTCGCGATGCACCTGACGTCGGGGTGGCGGTCGAAGCGGTATCAGCAGTTCCTCTACGACGATGCGGTGCGGCGTGACGGTGCGGAGGAGGCGGCGCGGTTGGTCGCGACCCCGTCGACCTCGGAGCACGTGACGGGCGATGCGGTGGACGTGGGGCCGACGGAGGCCGCGTACTGGATGGACCGCTATTCGGAGCGGTTCGGGTTGTGCCGCACGTACGCGAACGAGGTGTGGCACTACGAGCTGCGGGCCGGGCGGGCGTGCCCGGAGATGGTGTCCGACGCCTCCGCGCGGCAGCGATGAGGGGGTGACCGGTCAGTCGGACTCGAGGAGCAGGGTCTGGGCGTGCACGGGTGCGGAATGAGGACGGATGATGCGTACGCGGCCGACCGGTTGATGGGTGAGGTGGACGCCGGGCGCCAGGCTGCCTTCCTGGCGGTCGCCGGAGAACAGCACCATGGTGGCGTTGTGCTCGCGGATTCCGCCGACGACGCTGTCGTACAGCGCGCGGCTGATGCCCGCCGACCGGCGGGCGACCACCAGGTGCAGTCCGATGTCGGCCGCGTAGGGGAGGTACGGGATCAGCGGGGCCAACGGATTGTTCGAGGTGCCGGACGCGAGCAGGTCGTAGTCGTCCACGATGAGGTAGATGTGCGGTCCCGTGAACGGCGCCGCCTGCTGTTGCAGGTCCTCCGGCGGGAGCCGCCGCTGCAGTTCTTCTGCGATGCCCGCCGCAAGGGCTCCGGCCGCGGGCGGCGATCCCGCGTATCCGCCCAGGTAGTCGTCCGGGACGAAGCCCTGCAGTGTGCGCCGGGGATCGAAGAGGCCGATGACGAGTTGCTCGTCGGTGTGGGTCGAGACGAGTTCCTCGACGATCACGCGGAGGAGGTTCGTCTTCCCCGAACGGGATTCGCCGATGACGAGCAGGTGCTGGTCGGTCGTCGTCGGATCGAGGACGAGCGGAGCGAGGTCGGTCTCGTTGATGCCGACGAGGAGCGGCTCGCGCTCGGGGAATCCGGAGCGGAAGCCTCGATAGGCGAGCGCGTCGGGGAGGGTGGGAACCGGCGGCATGGCCTGCCCCGCGGCGCGGTGCCGCGCCACTTCCACGACCTCGTCGAAGCCCGAGTCGGAGGAGAGGTGCGGGAGGGCGATCTGGGCCTGCGCGCCGAGGGGTTCCGTCGTGATGACACGGCCGGGCTGATCGGCGCGGATCAGCGTGTTCTGTGCGCGGCCGATCGTCGAATCGAGTGGATCGTTGAGGCGATGCTCGATCTTGGTACCGATCACCGCCTGCATCGACATCCGGAGATCGGCCCATCGCCCACCGACGATGACGACGTGGATACCGAGCGCGAGACCGCGGTTGCCGATGTCCTGGACCACGTCGACGAGGTCCTCGTGGTTCTCCTTGAAGGAGGCCCAGCCGTCGATCGCGAGGACGATGTCGGCCGTCACGATCTCGGGGAACTGCTCGCCGCTCGCGATGCGCGCCCGGAGGTCGGCGATACCCTGGATTCGGCGCGACGCGAAGAACTGCTCGCGGGAATCCAGACTGCCGTGGAGATCCGCCACGATCCGGCGTGCGAGGTCGCCGTCGTAGCGCGTCGCGACACTCCCGGTGTTGGGGAGACGCTCGAGGTCCGCGAGCGCCGTTCCGTTCGCGTCGATGACGTGGAACCCGAGCGTCGCCGGCGGGTGGCTGATCGCGCCGGCGGCGACGATGGTCCGCAGCGTGGTCGTCTTGCCGGTCTGCGGGGCGCCCGAGATGTAGACGTTGCCCGACGTTCCTCGGAAGTCGACGGTGAGCGGTGACTGACGTTGCCGTTTGGGCTCGTCGGCGAGGCCGATCGCGACTGCGAGGCCGTCCACGGAGTGGGTCGAGCCCGCGCCGACCTGGTCGAGGGACAGGGCCGCCGGGAGCGGGGGCAGCCAGATGCGGCGGGACTGGAGGGCGGGCGCATCGAGCGCATCGAGGATGACGTCGAGCGTCGTCGTGTCGGTCGGGGCGAGCGTCGGTGCTGCGGAATGGCGGCCGGGATTCTCCGCGACGGGCGAGAACTCGAACCGGGACACCTCCGGCGCGGCCTCGCTCTGTACGCGCTCGACGCTGGGCCGGTACGGGCCGGAGACGAACGCGGCCTTGAACCTCGTGAAGACATCGGGGTCGACCTTGAGGATCGCCGAACCCGGCACGGCGGGCAGGGTGTGCGCATCGGACACACCGAGTGCCGTCCGGGACTCCTGCGCCGTGAACGTCCGCAGTCCGATCCGGTACGAGAGATGTGATTCGAGACCGCGGAGCCGGCCCTCCTCGAGACGCTGAGTGGACAGGAGGAGGTGGACGCCGATCGATCGGCCGATCCGCCCTATCTGTACGAAGAGATCGATGAAGTCGGGCTTGGCCGAGAGGATCTCACCGAACTCGTCGATGACGACGAACAGCGCGGGGAGGGGTGGCAGCGGCTCCGCAGTGGGATCGGCGAGCCGGAGCCGCCGTAGGCGTTGGTATTCGGTGACGTTCGGCAGGTTGCCGGCATCGGCGAGGACGCGCTGACGCCGCTGGAGCTCACCGAGAAGGGCGTCGTGCAGGCGATCGACCAGCCCGAGATCGTCGGCCAGGTTGTCGACCGAGGCGCTGGTGTGGGGAAGGCGTTCGAAGCCGGCGAACGCGGCCCCGCCCTTGTAGTCGACGAGGACGAACGACAGGAGATCAGGCGGGTGCGCGATGGCCATGGAGGTGAGGAGCGTTCGGAGGAGCTCGGACTTGCCGGATCCCGTGGCGCCGACGCAGAGGCCGTGCGGCCCCATCCCGTTCTGGCCGGACTCCTTGATGTCGAGGCGGACCGGCGCGCCGGCCGCATCCGCGCCGATCGGAACGTTGAGGTGATCGCCGAGCGGTCTCGGCGTGCTCCACAGTGCCGCCGGGTCGAGATCTGCGGGATCACCGATGTCGTGCAGGGACGGAAGGTCGAAGGTGGCTTCGAGGGCACTCGACGGGATCGGGTCCGCGACGAGGCGCAGGGGCGCGAGTCGCCTGGCGCAGACGGTGGCCAGCTCGAGGGTCCAGGCGTCGACGGTCCCGCGGTCCGTCCCCAGGATGAGACGCTTCACCCATCCCGGTCCACTGTCGAGGTCGATCCCGTTGATCGATGCCGCGGAGATCCGGCCGTCGTCGCCGTCGTATCCGGATCGCGAGCTCCGCACGGCGGTAGCGCCGTCGGTGGTGTCCGGCTCACCGTCGGCGTCGGAGTCGTCTCCGCCGAGAAGTCTGGTCAGGACTCCCGTCAGGTCGGTCACATCCACCTCGCCCGTCGGGGAGACGCGGACGCGGGTGTCGACGTGTCCCGGCTCATCGACGCGGCGCAGTGTCTCGGTCACGAAGCAGATCCCGAGCTGCTCGGGCGAGACTCCCGGAGGTAGCAGGTCGGCCGGATCGGTACCCGCCCCTAGACCACTGCCGATGCGGGCGGCTTCGGTCATGATGACGACGAGCGTCGGGCCGTCCCATGCGGACTCCGAACGCGACCGGTGGCCCCGGTCGCTGAGAGCGGTGATGCGCGCGGAGATGAGTTCGACGAGCCGCGTCCGCATCTCGTCCGGAGCGGTGGTGATGCGGCGGGCGGGGAAGGGACCGTCGAAGCGCCCCGGGTCGGCCGTGTGCGGGAGCCACTTCATCCAGTCGAATCGGCCTGCCCCGGTGACGGGGTCGGGCGGTGCGCCGATGTCATCGGGCGTGGCGCACAGCATGATCTGCAGATCGGCCGGAGCGTGAAGAGCGGCGGCGCCGAGCACGAGGGCCGTGATCGTGCGTCCGGTCTCGTGCCCCTCACCCAACACCGAGACCGTGCCGCGCAGCCGGACGGCGACCGGTACTCCGATGACCGACTCCGCGCGTTGCAGGAGCCTGTCGGCATGCGCCGCGGCGACCGGATCGGGTGGCGCGGCGGAGCCGGAGGCGCCGGGAAGGGTCACGGAACGCGCTATCGGGCCGACGCCCTCACCGATGCGGACCACGAGGAAGTCGATGTCGCCGCGGCGTCGTTCGAACAGTCGGAGGCGGTTGACCGCGATCTGCGGTAGGGCTTCGGGTGCCGGATGGCGCCACGCCATCGCGGCACGGTAGTCGAGGATGTCCTGGTCGATACCCACGCGGAGTCGCCCGATGTAGTCGACGTACCCGAGGCGGGCCTCACGTGCTTCCCGGCGGCTGCCCGTGCGGGCGAAGATCACGCTGGCGATCGCGGCGAGCACCATGGAGGCGATGATGGCGACGCCGGCGAGCATCCGGATCGGGTTGTTGCCGGAGAACAGCATCGCCCCGGCGCCGATCGCCGCGCCGAGCGGGAGCACCGCGCGGACGACGGTCGATATTCCGCCCGCGCCACGGGCGGTGGCGGGGACGGCGGGGATGTCGAGGGGGGCGACGTTCAGCTCGGGACCACGCCCGCGGGCGGGCCGGCGGAAAATGGTGACCGACATGGAGGTTCGTTTCTGCCGCGGGTGGCGCTTCAGTCGGTGAACGACTTGGCTTGGAAGTTGACGGCCTCGATGAACTTGGGATCGGGGTTGTACGAGGCGACGGCCTTCTGCCAGCCCTCGGGGGTCGACATGTCGGCGCCGGCGCCGCAGAGCAGGCGACCGAGGGTCAAGGCGGCATCGTCGAGATTGTCGGGGTTGGGTGGCGTGTTCGTGTCGGAGCTCGCGGTGATGGCCCATTGCTCCCACACGGTGGGGGCGAACAGAAGTGGGCCCATGAGAAGGTCCGCGGAAGCGTCGCCGTCGTAGAATCCGCCGTCCGTGTCCTTGGCCGCCGGCTTCTGCGCTTCGCGGAAGGACGGCTGGACGACGGCGTCGTCGCCGAGGCGGTGACTCCGGGAAGTCCCGTGGTCGGAGGTGATGCGCCCGATGGCCGCCAGCGTGGCCCAGCCGAGCTGGCAGCGTGGTGCGTTCTTCCCCATCACCAGGGCGGCCCAGGAGTAGGACTCCAGCGCCGTCGTCGGGGTGAGGTAGGGGCCGCTGTGAATGGCAGCCCATTTGGCCATCGCTGCCGCCGCACGCGGGGCCGACGGCGCGCTGGAGGCCGAGGAAGCGGGGGCGTCGGGTGTTCGCGTCAGGCGCGCGGAACATCCGGATAGCAGAACCACCACGGCTACGGCGATCGTGACGCCGCGGACGGCAGCGGGACGGCGATGAATCGAACGCCGGTGTGGCGCGCGGGCTGTCGATTTCGTCACGGAGGAGCCTCTCGGGGTCGTGCACGCGATACCGTTGCGGAATGCAGGTCGACGATCAGGTAGCGGGTTCGCGTCAGCAGGCGCAGCGGGTGCACTGGGAACGGTCGGAACGACAGCGGATTCTGCAGGCGCATTCGCTCCGTACGAAGTTGACCACTGCCGCGGTCCTGAACGGAAAGCTCCCGCCGCGGTCGACGGCATCGGTCGTGATGCTCGTGCTGTGGTCCGTCGCGATCGCGGCGATCGCCGCGGCGGCGGTGTTGGCGGGAGTGTGGATCGCCGGCTGGATGGGTGCGAAGTCACAATCAGCGCCCCAGGTCGGTACCAAGTATGTACTGGTAGATGCCCTGAGCCCAGAACAGCATGGGAATCAGCCCCAGTAGGACGAGCGCATCGACGACGTTCCAGAGCTGAGCCAGGCGTGCGCCGGTGACGGTGGGGAGCTCGAAGTAGCCGAGGAACAGAATGATCACGCCGAGGAGCAGGGCGATGACCATGGTCGCGGCCGCGGTGATGAACGGCGCCGACTCCCCGATGCGCTGACCGATCAGGGCGACCGGCACGATGAACGCACTCGTCACCGCGACGCCGATGATCGGCGCGACGTGCCGGACCTCCGAGAAGCTTCGACTCCGCAGGAGGAAGGCCAGTCCGATGTAGGCGCCGAACGCCGCCTGCTCCCAGACCCCCGTGATCGCTAGCACGAGAACGGCTCCCACGGCGCTCGCGCAGCACGCCCACACGATCCCGTCAAGAAGGTCGGTGGCGATGACCGCCCGCCGCACGATCTCGGGTCGACCGGGGCGCTCACGTCCGGCCTCGTACGAGGCGGCGGGAGACTCCTCTTCGGTGCGGGCCACGACGCCGCCCAGTCCCGACCACGCCACCGAGAGCCTTCCGGCGCAGGCGAGGCCGATGATGAGGACCGGAGAAATCCATGCCGCGAGTGCGGTCGCGTTGACTCCCAACCGGATCGCGATCACAGCGGCGATCGCGGTTGCGCCGGCGATCGACGACGAAGCGACGATCGCCCACCGGGCCGGTGACAGGACGAAGGTCGTGATGGCGATTCCGCACAGGCCGCCGCCGACGGTGGCGAGGACGACCTGTGGCCACGGGGACGCGTGGAACACCGCCGCCGACGCGGCGGCGAAGCAGATCGGAGTGATCCAGACGAGGTGACGGGCCGGCTCCGGGGCTGCGTAGGTGGCGAGGATGAACGCGCCCATCGCGGCGGCGCATGCGCCGGCGACGAGGCCCCCCGTGACGGCGAAGGCGACGGCCGCGACGACGACCAGCATTCCCGCGTAGCCCACGACGACGGAATGCCGGGCGTTGCCGGTCCACATCCGGCGGTCGTCCTCGACGTAGTCGGCGACCACGTCGATCGCGGAGAAGATCTCCGGTGCGGCGACCTCGCTCGCGGCGGGCACGATGTAGAGCAGGTCCCCGTCCACGACGCCGTAGTCGCTGAGCTTCCCGTGCGCCGCGAGGGGACCGGCCGCTACCGACGCGAATTGCCATCCGGTCTCGTCGGACGGATCGAGACCGAGAACGGCGGCGACCTGGTCGACGACCTCGGCGACGGGGCGTCCGAGCGGCGCGGTGACGTCGGCGGCGTTGTCCTCCGGGCCGACGACGGTGACCCGGACGAATTCAGCCACGGAACGTCCCCGACCGGGCGGAGGTGAGGTGTGCGCCGTTCGACGCGTGTCCGGTCACGCCTGCACGCGGTTGAACAGGGCCTTGCCGGCGATGTCCGACGCCGATGCCCGCGCGGCGATACCGTCGGCGGCGCGGCCGAACTCGGCGATGTTCGCGATCAGCTGCTGGGTGAAGACCCCGCCGACCTCGGCATGACCGGCCATGGCTGCGTTGACCGCCGCACCTGCTTCCGCTCCTGCGCCGGCGACGGCGGGGCGTGCCGGGGCCGACAGCGACGCGGATACCACCCGCAGACTGCTGCTCGCGTCGAGCAGGTCGTCGAGCGGGAACTGGGAGAACGAGGAGGTCATCGGCTTCGGCCCTTCCGGTCGAGATGGCGAGATGCGGAGCAGGAACGGTCAGGACGCGGCCCGCGCCGTCGCGGTGGACGACGAGGGGGAGGGCTTGCCGGTGGTGGGAGGTAGCTGGCTGGTCGGTCCGGTGGGCGCCCCTTGCGCCGGCCCGGGCGGGAGGAAGGGCGCGTTCGGGAGCGGACTCTGGCCCACGTCCGGGACCGGGATCGACGGGACCTGAGCTCCACCGGGCAGGGTGACCGGGGCCAACTGCGCCGGCGGCTTGGGATTCTGCTTGGTGACGTTCGTGTGCATCAGGTACGTGTTGTACGAATTGAACTGAGACACGACGAAGTACAGATCGTTGCCCGAGGAACCGGGGAGGACCCGCGGTGCGTAGAGGCTGGGGTAGTCGGTGCCCGAGGCGATGATCTCGGGATCCGACCACGGGCCGAGCGCCGACGCGGACTGACGCATCACGATGGCGTTGCGCACCATGTCCGTATTGACCATCACGAACCGCTGAACGCCGGGATGATAGGCGACGTTGAAGTCGCCGAGCGCACCCCAGGCGAGGGGGGACGGGGCGGTCTTCTCCGCGGAGGAGAACTCGCCGCCGTTCCACACCTTGTACTTCGACGAGTCGAGGACGTCCTTGGTCTTGGTCTTCGACACGAAGACGCCGCCGATGCGGCCGGGCGGGCTCCCGTACAGGTAGACCTCGTCGCCGACGACGACGGCGGAGGTCATCTGGAAGGCCGTGTTCCGCTCGGAGTTGCGCCAGACGGCCTTCGGGGCCTTGAACCACGTCGTGCCACCGTCGTCCGAGTAGGCGATGCCCGAGTAGTTCGACACCCACTGCCCGGACGAAGGACCCCAGTTCCGAATGGAGGTGTAGGTCAGGAAGGTGCGGTCGCCGATCGCGAACCCCGACGTCGGGATGACGGTCTCCTCGGCACCCTTCGCCTTCGCGCTCTGGAGAATCTCCTTGGCGTGGCCAGGGCGGTCCGAGATGAACGAGGTGATCTTCATGCCCGCCGAGGGATTGGAGACGTCGGCCACTGCGAGCGAATTGGACCTCCAGTCGAATCCCGTCGGTCCCGTGGTCCCCGTCCAACCGACGCCGGGGCTCTGCTGCCCGGTGCCGCCGCCGGAACCCTCCGAGGAGCTGCCCGAGCCGCCGCTGCCGGACCCAGAACCCTGCTGGCCGCCGGCGCGAATGTTGATCAACGGGATGTCGGGCACGGGGATCTTGACCGCCGAGGGAATGATCGGCACGTTCAATCCGCTACCGTCAACCAGCGGCGGAGTCGTGGCCTGCTCGCCGGTCGCGCGCGGGCCGCCGAACGTATCGCCGAACGCGACGAGAGTTCGTCCCCGCGAGTCCGCGAACGGCACGGCCCAGGCCGCGCCGGCGACGCCCCAGTTCTTGTCGGTGTGTGAATATGACTGGGCACCAGTGATCTTCGAGACGAAGGCGTTCGTCACCGATCGACCCTGCGGGAGGGCGGGCTGTCCGGCCCCGGGAGGTTCGGCGGCCGGAGCGGCCGGTTTCGCGGGTCCGCCCGGCCCGCCGGGACCGTTCGGTGCGGCTGCGACGACGGGGAGCCCCGGAACCCCGGGAGCGGGGGGCACGGCGTAGGGAAATGAACCCTGGGCACTGACCTGAGAGGGTTGCGCGCCCGCTTCCACCGTCTGAGAGGGTGCTGAGGACGTCGAGCACGCGGCGACGGTGCACACCGCCACGGAGCCGACCGCAGCGGCACGAACGCGCGAGAGGAGCACGGACGTACCTCGAGATCGGTTGTGACGTACAGCATGTTTCGCCACGGCGTGCTCCCCGCTGGTCTGGGTTCGCTGGAGTGCAGCTCCAGTAAACCTGAGATTTTCATATGGATCGCGGCGACCTTATCGCGCGGATTCAGCCCTCGCTACTTGATGTGACGAAGGGTACGTTGGTTGCGGTAACTGTTGCGAACGGTCGTAACCGCTTGTAGTGTCCTGCGCAAATTCAACCTGGGGTGTCTTGCCCCGGAAGATTCCCGGAGGGGCACGACGGCCATGGGTACTCGTTTCTCAGTCGCCAATCATGCGGTGACCACGCACGCGACCAACATCGAGCAGGTGTCCGGGGCGTTGAACGCTCAGGGCAAGCGGTTCGTCTCCGCGGTGGAGGCGTTGCCCGCGTCGTGGAAGGGGCAGTCGTTCATCGCGTGGGATCAGTTGACGACGCGGTGGGATGCTTCGTTCAAGGAGCTCAACGCGGCGTTGACGATGATCCGCGAGTCGGTGGGTCAGGCCGGGCAGCTGTACACCTCCGGTGAGCAGCAGCAGGCGGCGAACCTTGAGCAGGCGGCGCGGGGCATGGCCTGGGATCAGGCGAAGTTCCGCTGACTCTTGGGCTTTCGAGCCCGACATCCTATCTGCAGCCACGGACTCCCGTGAGCTGCGTCTGAGCCTTCCTATGAGGAGATGATCATGTCTGAGATGTATGCGTACGACGAGGGTGGCGCGGAGACCGCAGGTGATGATCTGGCGTCGATCGTCGCCGCGTTGGAGGCGAACCTGGAGCAGTTGCAGGGGTACGTCGCGTCGGTGGAGTCGCAGTGGAACGCGGATGAGCAGGTGCTCTACCGCGGTGTGCAGACGAAGTGGAACAACGCGGCGGCGTCGGTGAGCGAGATCCTCGGGCAGATGAAGACCGCGCTCGGCACGAACACCGAGCAGGTTCGTGACATGCGGTCGCAGGTGCGCTCGGCACTGTCGCGCAACTAGCCATCACGAAGCTTCATCGATACGTCGCTCGTTCCAGAGAAGGGACCAACCCATGACCGCGCACGCTTCTTCCCCTACCGCGCTGACGCGACGCCTTGTGGTCGCCGCCGTTGCTACCGCCGCCATCGCGGCTTCGGTGGTGACCGCTCCTGCTGGCGCCACGCCGACCACCCGCGGGTGCGCAGCGCAGGGCGCTCCGACTCTGACGCTGGGGAGACCCGATGGCGTCAGAGTCGACGTTCCAGCCGCGCCGGGATGGCGGCAGGCAGTGTCCGAACCAGAAAGCAGCGGAACTCGGTTGGGCCGCATCGAGAGCAGCGATGACACCGACTCGTTCTACGCGACGTTCGGTGTGATCAAGGAACCACAGCGCTACGGCACGTCCGAGAAGTTCGCTGCGCTGATTACTCGCGGTGTCGTTAGTCGTCACGCTTCATCTGGGCCGTGCGGACTCCCGACGACGACCGTGGCCACCCGCTACGTCGAAGCGAAGACGAAGCGACCCGTTGCAGATATCAACAAGGTGACCGTGTTCGAGCTCGGTGGCCAGACCGTCGCCCTGACCGTCACTGTCGCCACCTATGACGAGTCCCGTCTTCCTCAACTCGAGCGCGACCTACTCAACCGCTACGGCATCACTCTGTAGGTTCCGCCCCGGAGCCGCCGACCCGAACCGATCGATGTGCCGATGCCACCACCGGGTGGAAGCTGCACCGTTATCAGCCTAGGAAGGCACCCGCATGAGTCTCGACATCACTCCCGGTGACGGCATCGTCGGGGAGTTGGAGCTGCTCGGTGATCTGATCGTCGGCGGGTTCCCGGAGGCCGTGTTCACGCTGCCGGGGGTGAGCGTCGACGAGGTCCTCGATCACGCCCGTCTGTATCTGGGGTTCGCGGAGGCGGCGGAGTCGGCGCATGCCCGGGTTCGCGGACTCGAGGTACCCGAGTTCGTGGGTGTGGAGGGAGAGTTCTTCCGCGGCCGAGTACCCGGCGAGTTGGCGATGCAGCTCGGCGCGGCGGTGGAGTCGTACTCCCGGGTCGGTTCAGGGATCAAGGAACTCGCCCGCGAACTCGACGCCTCCCAAGCAGCTTTGAAGCCGCTCGAAGCGCGGGCGCGGGCGGTGTTCGAGCACATGCAGAAGGTGTGGGTCAAGGTCAACGTCCCGTTCACGGAGTACTCGGGGTTGCGCAGCGAGTGGGATGAGCTCGTTCGCGCCGCGGGTGTGGTGCACGAGCGGGTGGCGGTGGCTGGGCAGCAGGCGGCGGCGGCGATCACCGCGGGCACCGAGGCGATGGTTCCGGTCAACGACTACTTCTCCTCGCTGCCTGGTGGTGCGGTGGCGGGTGGTGTTGTGGCGCAGGGTGTGCGGTCGACGGCCTTGCGTGCGGTCTCCGCTGCCGGTGGTGTGACCGGTGCTCCGGGGCGCGCCGCGAAGGCGACCGCCGACGGGCTGGGTGCCGTAGCCGGCACGGTCACCTCGGTTCCGCAGCAGGTCACCGCGCGCGGGCAGCAACTCGTGCCGCAGGTGACCCCGGACGGGATCAAGGTCGGCGACCAGCTCCTCACCGATCCCACGAGCGAGCAGGCACAGAAGCTGGTGCGTGACGGGCTGGCGACGAACATCCTCGGGTTGGATTCCACTGGTGTTCCGACGGCGATGATGATGCTCGCCTCCCCGAACACCCTGCTGCGCGAGCAGCCGCGCAAGAAGGCGGCCGGGCGTAGATGGTCGGGTGAGGGGGCGAAGGCGCAGTCGATCGCGGAGAGTGCGGTCGGTCAGGTGGTCTCGGTTCCGGGCAGGTTCGTCGGCGGCGCCGTCGACCGGTTCGGCAACACTATCGCCGGCAATGCCGCTTTGATCGGTGTCGGTGGTGACCCCGTGCGCGCGTGGACGGGGCTGCTGTCGAACGTCACCAGCCCCGTCGCGGGTGCCGGTCGCGCTGTGGCGTCGGCGACCCCTGAGCAGATTCTCGCTGATCCTGTGGCCGCAGCAGGCTCGGCGGCGACCCACGCGCCCGCCGCGGTGCCCTTCGTCGGTTGGGTCTACGGGCTGGTGGAGTGGGCGACCAAGCCCGGCGAACTCGCCCGCGAAGGCGCGAAGGAGACGCTCACTTCCGCCCTCGATGCACTCACATTGAAGAACCTCGAAGCCGGCCGGGCGGTCGCCAACACCGGCGAAGTGCAAGTCACCACCTCCGATGTGGATGTGCACGCCGACAACGGCGGATACGTCACCTTCACCCTCCCCGACCTCGAAGGCGGAGAGCCCAAAGCCTGGTACATCCTCGCCACCCCCGACAGCCCCGGCAACTTCACCACCGACGTCCCCACCGCCCCGGACGAAGAGCTTGTTGAACGCGCCGACGGCTCCGTCGTGTTGGTCAAAACCGGCACCGGACAGGTCGTGCGAACGGTCAAAGCTCCGTGGGCGAAAGACGCCCTCGGCCGGGACCAGCCCACCTGGTACAGCATCGAGAAGATCGATGATCGGACATCGACGATCACTCAGCATATTCAGCCGAACAAGGGTGCGCTGTATCCGCTGGTGGCGGATGCGACTGATCCTGGTGGTGGGGGTGCGTCCGGTGAAGGCGGAGAATCCCACAACGACAGCCCGAACCCACCGGCCGCCTCCAATCCGGGGGCTGACCTGGCAGCTGCCAGCGCATCCCTCGCTAACGTGATGAAGCCGTACGGGCCGAACCTGCCCACTCCAGCTGCTTCTGCTCCCTCCGCGCCCACGCCCGCTCCTGCTCCAGCGGTTTCGCCGGCAGCGGCAGTTGCTGCGCTGCCCGGTGGAACGCAGCAGCTCATCGCGGACGCCACCCGTAAACCCGATGCGAACGTATCGGTGCAGTTGCCGCAGAACGGCGGAGCGCCCACCGCCATGGTGGGGCAAACGATCAGCAGCGGCGGCGGGCAGGTCACCCAAAGCCCCAACAGCACAGACGGTGCCGTCAAGATCGAAACACCCCGCACCGACGGCAGCGGCACCTCCGACGTCACCGCTGTCGTCACCGCCGTAGTCCCCACCACGTCTGCGACCAGCAACGGGCAGGGACGTCAGCGGGTCACCGAAACCGTGACTGCCACCCAAGACGACAACACTGGCGCGGTGGCGGTGACCGGCCGCGATCGCACCACCGAGAACGTCAGCGGCAGCGTCGCAGACCTCGCCGCGCGAGAAACTGCTCAACGTGAAGCGCAAGCACGCCTCGACGCAGACATTCCTGCCGCCGCCGGTGACCCACGCCCGTCGGAGCTCGCGCAACGCGAAATCGATAATGGGAAAGCGCAGTGGGATAAGTACCCCGACATCCAGGAATACCAGAAGGCCCTCCCCCCGGACGTCTACCCCATCAGTTCGGAGACGAGCAGTCGCAACAGCCGGACCACCGTCACCTACAAGCTCTCCAACGGAACGACGATCTACACCTACGAGGACAACTCCGGTGAGGTCGTCTTCAACAAGTCCTGGATGGAAGGCGCTGACGGCACCACCCGGATCAACAACGGCGAACTCGTCCCCTACACCCCACCATCCTTCACCTCCCTCGCCGCTGGCCTGGGACGCAGTGTCCAAGCAGCCGGCGTAGGCATCTGGCAGATGGCCTCCGACCCCGCAGGCACCGTCAAGGCAATGGCCCCCCTAGTGGGCCTGGGTGATGACCACGCCCCCAGTGTCGCCGACTCCTGGAACACCGTCTGGCGGGAAATGGCAGCCGCCGACGACTACGAACGCGGCGATACCACCTACGCCGCAGGTAAACAGATCGGCAACTTCGTCACCGCCGTCCTCGGCACCAAAGGCACCACCGCCCTCACCCGCGCTGGCAGCGCCGCAGTCCGTTCTGAGGTCGAACGCGCCGTCACCGCAGCAGCCACCGCCCCCAAACCCGCACCCTGGGCACAAGCAATCCAACAATCCCAAGCCCGCGCCACCGCCGCCGAACAAGCCCTCCAGCTAGCTCAGGAAGCAGCGAAAACCACAGGGAAAAACACCCCCACCGCTGCTGTCGCAACGGCCGCGGCAACCGGCGCGCGCGAGACACCGAAACCACCCACCCCGCACGCAGGGAGACTCGCCAGACCCACCACAGCCTCAGTGCCGGCTGAACCACGCCCCGGCCGCACCTTCAAACCCTTCACGACCACCCCAGCTGCCGACAATGCGGCAGCCGGAGGCAAGGTCGCCGCCGACGCGGCAGCAGTGGGCAAGACAACCACGCACGCGCCCGACAGCCTCGGCACCGGCACTGAACGCGTGTCGACCGCCGGTGCCGCCCCAGACAAGGCTGCCGACACGCCGGCGGGCAGCGGCACAAGCAAACCCGCGATGCTAACCACCGACACCGACACCGGCCCCGCAGCGCGCGCATCCGGGACCGCAGTCGCCGGCGGCAACACTGCAGGCAGCGTCATCGGCGACGCCGCGCACACCCCCACGAGCCCCGCCCCTGTTCTGCCGGAAAGATTTCTACGACCAGGAGAAAGCGGCGGCCATCCCTACACCGTCGATGAACTCCAAGGTGCCTACGCACGCTCGGTCACCGACGGTGTCCCCACCGACCACCGCACTGGACACCCGCTCGTCCTCGAAGACAACGCAGGCGGACGCGGATGGGTCATGCGCCGCGACGCCGACGGCACCTGGCACGCAGAAAACCGCGCCGAACACCCCAACGGAATGCCCAAAACCGGCACCCCCGGAAGCTACGGCTACGACCAAAACGGCAACCTCCTCCGCTACGCCGAACACCGCCCACCCCACACCGCCAAAAACATCCTCACCGTCTGGAACACCACCCGACAAAACATCATCAACCTCATCGACCGAAACATCCTCGACCTCCCAACCCCTGGTGCTAACCAATCCTGGCTCCGCACCCTCGAAAACACCGCAGGCCCCGAAATCCACACCGTCTGGAACGCCCTCGAAAATAGGTGGGAAACCTACCGCCTCGTCAAATGGGAACCCGGCGACAAACCCCGCCCCTGGGACATGGGCCACACCACAGGCGACGAATACCGCAAGCTCCACGACGCCTACATGCGCGGCCCGGGGAACGGCGGCATCACCGAGAAGCAATTCCTCGAAGAATACACGGACGCCGATCTCTACGAAGCCTCCACCCCTGAGCGAAACAGCTCCCACATCGACGAAGATAAGACCCCACTCCCCCCACGTCCGTAACTACCAAAAACGACCCACTCGGAGGCGCGCAAACTGCCCCTCTTCTTGAAATATGCGAACCGATACAGTTAGAATTGATAACATGAGCGAGCCGCCCGCTACACCTGTCTGGACCGCCCGACACGGGACCTACAAAGAATTCATGGAATCCTACTCGGGAACCGACTACCAAAAAACCGTAGCCAGCTACCTTCCTGCTGACCGCACGCTACTGTGGTTATCCGTAGGGAATAAGAATGCGGATGCGCGGGTGGCGATTAGTAACCAGTTGATCGACGATGGGGTGGATGTGCCCTACGTGGACAACAATTTGAACGTCCTCAACATCCTCCTGGGTAACAAGTATCTCGTTCCGGTTAAGGACGCGCCCCTGTTGCGGCGTCTTCTGCAGGCGGGTGCTGATATGAACTTGTATCATCGTTCGAAGGGGATGGAGGGTAGCACTCCGGTCGCTGCGTTGCTGATGAATATGTCCCTGACGGAGGAGGAGAAGATTCCTCTTTTTGAGGTCTTGTTGGAGTTTCCTGAGTTTCATTACCGGAATGACGATGGATCGTTGCGGTGGTCGTATAATGATGTGTTGACGGCGTGTATCGAAGCGCACGAGGCAAAGCAGAAGCAGTGACTGTCAATTCGGTGAGCGAGTGACCGCAAGGAAGGTGGGGGTGTGTCGTGGTGGCGTTGACGGAGGCTGATGAGCGGATCGCTCAGCACATGTTTCGGGCGTTGGGGGTGGCGCCGCGGGTGTGGGAGCGGAAGATCGGCGGATCGGTGCTGCTGCTCGATAAGCCGGCACCGGACGCGGCTGGTGTGGTGACGGTGTTGACGTGCGGGGCATCGCGGCTCGCGCCGCCGGCGGGGCAGCTGCCCACAGAGTTCGCGATCGAGGTTCTCGACGGTCAGCAGTATGCGGCGCAGGTGGTTTTGCAGAACCTGTGTGATGACCTGGCAACTGGAAGCCTCTCGCGGGCCCGGGCAACTCCGTGGCGTAACAGTGTCCCCCTTCTGGAGAGCACCAGCATTTACGCCCTCGCCGCTACCGCTTCCCGGTACGGCGACTCGTTCGACACCGTGCGCGACGAGTCGGGGCAGCCGATCGGGCAGGTGTTGACGATCCGTCTGCTGACCTACCCGGAGTCCTGGGTCGTGTCTAGTCGTGGGTTCGATCAGCTCGTCACCGAAGCGGGCGGCCTCGCGAACCTGATCGACGTCACACGTGATACTTCTGTCTACCCAACTCTGGCCGATATCGCCGACCGGCCGGTCCTGGTTACCGACCTGCATGAGCAGTATCCGCCGATCTGGGTCACCTGCGACCGCGTCGATGATGACATCGACTTGTTTCACTCCACCACTGGCGCTGAATCCCCGGAATACCTCGCTGACGCCGGCAACTACCAGGCGTGGACGTGCGGCCTGTACCTGGAGCGGTTCCCCTGGGCCACTAGCTACCTCACCCACGCGGTCCCAGGCACCGTCGCGCATTTTACCGACGACACCGGCGCCTTCGAGCTGGAATCATCAACACGGGAATAGCACCGGAATGCACGAGATGACTCGTCCGGCCCGGCGCCACAGCCGTTGAGGCGAATCGATATCGAGGAGATCGACACGTCATTGCGACACCGATTCAACTCGACAATAAGATCGCAGACATGTTTGCCGCACGTACTGCCACCACCGCCAGAAGGTTCACCAGCGATTCTGAGGCGAGGCCAAGATGGGATACGCGGAAGCGCTTGAAGGTGCGCTCAAATCTATTGTAAAGAATCCGAACGTCAAACCTTTGCCCCAGCGTGGCAAGAGTCTAATCGACAGTGTTGCGAACAGGTAAGAACACTGCAGTCCAAGGGGGGTCCAGTTCGGGGTTGGAACAGACGATCGCGATGTTGTCGTCTTTAACCGAGCCGATACACCCACCTCGGCGAGAAGGATACTTGGTGCTCGTTCAGATATTTCGTCCGAGATTCTTCGGAAGATTGACTTCGTGTCACTGGACGACTTCAAGAAGAGGTTCCGCGACTTCACCCCCGAATCGCCCCGAAATTTTCGTTGATGTGAGTATGGTGCCGGACGATCATGAGGGTCCGTACGTTCTACATAAGTAGTGACGCGTGCGACGGACAGGCGCTATTCTAACTCGCTTTGAAAGTGAGTGGGGACCATCGGAGATTCAATTCCGCCGCTCCCGCAGGGTTAGTGGGCGACGTCCAATGTCAGCGGCACACCGCGACAGCACAAGTTTGAAGCGCGACTGTGGGTAGACCGACGCCCACGGTGCGAGACGTCCGCGACCCATCGTGAGCACATGGTTCGTCGACTCTCCAACGCCCTCCGCGCGGCAGCGATGAACCGCCGCGCGGGGACGGACTCAGGAGCTGACGCCGAGGCGGTTGAGGAGGTCGGCGTCGATGCCGTCCAGCTCGCGGGCGATGGCCTGGTGCGCCGGGCGACGGCGCGCGGGCGGCATCGACTCGGACGCGGTGATGGCGGTGCCCAGGTCGTCGAGGCGCTGCGCCACGGCGGTGGTGAAGGACTTGGTCTCCGCGTCGGGGTGCGTGGCCGCCAGCTGGTCCAGCGAGCGACGGGCCGCCGCGACGCGGGCCGAGAGGCCGCCGCCGTAGCCGGCGAACGCCGCGACCTCGTCGACGGGCACGCCGAGGCGCGAGGCCTTGGCCGCATCGAGCTGGTTCCGGCCGGCCTGCGCCGCGCGGTAGGCGATCGGCACCACGACGGGCGCCAGCAGGCGCGCGGTCGAGATGTAGCGCTTGAGCCGCGCCTCGGAGAGGAGCTTGCCGTCGACGGCCGCGCGGGCCTGGGTCTCGGCGATCTTCAGGTTCGCCGCATCGGCCTTGCCCTGCGCCTTCGCCACGATCTTCGAGCGCTGCAGGTCGGCCTTCAGCGCCTTGCGCTCGCTCTTCGACGCGTTCTTCACGACGCGCTTGGCGTCACGGTCCGCGTTCTTGGCGGCGAGCTTCGCCTCGAGGCGCCCCTTGGACTTGAGCGCCTTGGCCTGCGCGCGGCGCTCCGCGCGGGAGGACTTCGTCTTCTTGCCGAACAAACCCATCAGTGCACGTCCTTGTAGGTCAGTACTGCCGTCCGGTACAGCATTGCACAGCGCGGCTCCGCGGGTTGTCGGTGCCGCCCGCCATACTGCTAAGCAGTGGACATCGACCAGGGCATCAAGACGACTCCGGTGAGCGCGCGCTCGCTCACCGGTTGTCGGCACCGTCTGGCGCTCGAGGCCCGCGCGCCGCAGGGCGAGCCCGACCCGGGCATGGCGCTGCGGGTGGAGGCGGCCGCCGTCTTCCGCGCGTCCGTCCGCGACCGGCTGCCCGGGCTCACCGTCATCGAGCCGGGGGAGGGCGCGGTGCGCCGCACCCTCGCAGCGATGGAGGCGGGCGCCGACCGGATCTGGAACGCCGTGCTGCCCACCGCGCACGACCGCCGCGGTCACAGCGAGCTCCTCGTCCGCCTCGCCGACGGCTACATCCCCGTCATCGTCGTCAACCACAAGACCTGCGACCCCGGCGCCGGCGCGGTGACGTCGCCGCTGGACCGCTGGGAGCCCCGCGAGGACGAGACCGTCCGCTCCCGCCAGCATCGCGGCGACCAGATGCGCCTCGCGCACCTCACCCGGATGCTGCAGGACGCGGGCTTCGCGTCGCGGACCCTGCTCGGCGGGAGCATCGGGGTCGACGGTGCGCGCATCGTCGTCCAGGAGGTGGGGCCGCTCCTGGCCGCCTACGACGAGCGGTTCGCGGACCGTCGGGCCGTGCTGGCCGGCACCGTGGAGACCGAGCCCGTGCGGGTGGCCGAATGCCGACGGTGCCCCTGGTGGCCGCAGTGCGCGCAGACCCTGACGCTCGCGCGGGACGTGAGCCTCGTGGCCGACGGGCGGTCGGCGCCCGGGTTGCGCGAGGCGGGCATCGGCACCGTCGACCAGCTGGCCGAGTACGCGGGGCCCCAGCCCGAGGACGTGCCCGTGCCCATCGCCGACCTGCGGGCCATGGCCCGCGCGTGGCGGGACGGGCAGGTGCTCGTGCGGCGGCAGCCCGAGGTGAAGGTGCGCCGGGCCGACGTCGAGGTGGACGTCGACATGGAGAGCTACCAGGAGTACGGCGCCTACCTGTGGGGCACGTGGCTGCGGCGCGACGGCGTCGACCTCGGCTACCGGCCCTTCGTCACCTGGGACCCCGTGCCCACGCGCGACGAGGCCCGCTCGTTCGCCGAGTTCTGGGCCTTCCTCATGGACCGTCGCGCGGAGGCGCACGCCGCGGGCAAGACCTTCGCCGCGTACTGCTACTCGCAGAACGCCGAGAACAAGTGGCTGCTGGCCTCCGCGGACCGGTTCGCGGGGGAGCCGGGCGTGCCCGTGCGGCGCGCCGTGGAGGAGTTCATCGCCTCGCCCGAGTGGGTCGACATGTTCGACGCCGTCGGCGACGCCTTCCTCTCCCTCGAGGGGCGCGGCCTGAAGAAGGTGGCGCCCGTCGCCGGATTCCATTGGCGCGACGCGGAGGCCGGCGGCGAGGCGTCGATGCTCTGGTACCGCGTGGGCGTCGGGATCGACGCCGGCTTCGCTGACGAGGACCGGGCCGTCCAGCGGCAGCGGATCCTCGACTACAACGAGGACGACGTGAAGGCCACCGCGGCGCTCCGCGCGTTCATGTCGAGCGAGAAGGTGCGCGCGCTGCCGGTGGTGGGCGGCTAGGGCCTGCTGGCCGTGAACTTCTGCATGTCGGCGAGGACGCGCTCCGCGGCGACGGTGGAGGCGTTGAGGAACCAGGGGTCGACGTCGACCTCGAAGGCGCGCCCGCGCTCGACGACCGGCAGCTTCTTCCACAGCGCCGCCTCGGTCATGTCGCGCGAGGCCTTCGGGAACGAGTAGAACAGCCAGTCGGCGTCGAGCATCCCCACCTCCTCCGGCGACAGAGCGCGGCTCGCGACATCGGAGAAGCGTTGGCCTGCAGGGCGGGTCAGGCCGGCGTCCGTGCCGACGATGCTCGCCAGGGCCAGCGTCCCGAAGTAGAGGTACTGATCGCCCCGCGCCCGGACCAGCGAGACCGTCGCGGCGTCGCCGCGCGACTGCGCCCACGCGCGGGCGCGGCCGTTGTAGTCGGCGAGCAGCTTCTCGCCGGCCTGCTCTCGCTTCAGCGCCTCGGCGACGGTCGTCAGATCCTTCTTGAACGACTCCGAGCCGCCCGCGGTCAGCACGGTGGGGGCCATCTTCGCCAGCTGCTCGTTGAGGGACTTGTCGGCCCGCTTGTTCGACAGGATCAGGTCCGGCTTGAGCGCGGCGATCTTCTCCGGGTCCGGCGTCATCCGCTCGCCGACGATCCGGATCGCGTCGAGGTCGTACTTCGCGCCGAAGGCGTCGCGGATGAACTGGGGGATCCCGGTGCTGTTGCTCGCCTCCGGGGCGACTACCGCGAGGCCGACCGGCACCGTCCCCAGCGCGAGGCAATGATCCAGGTGCCCGGTGGAGAGCGCCACGACACGCTTCGGGCCGTCGTCGCCCGTCTGCGCGGACGTGCCGTCGGCGCCGCACGCGGACAGCGCGGCAGCGGCGCCCAGGCCGCCCGCGCCGAGGAGCAGCGATCGTCGGCTGAGGGGGCGGCGCAGCGGGGAGCGAGGACTCGGAGAGGTCATCGCTTTAGGTTAGGCTAAGGATAGTTTGAAGGGTGCGGGCGCCCTCGTACCAGCGAGGGGCTCGGGTTCCCTTCGGGCGGGCTAGGCCTGGGCCTGGCGCATGTGCGCGCGGCGCAGGGCGTCGGCGAAGCTGCCGCTGCCCAGGAGCGCGATGCCGCCGAGGATGGCGATCATCGCGGGGGAGAGCTGCCGCGCCGTCTCCGCCGCGACCGGCGCCACGCGCTGCGCGGACGTGTACGCCGCCGCGAACACGGTGCTGTTCCCGCTGCTGCCGGAGCTCTGCTCCGCCGGCGTGCGGTCGTTGTTCGACGGTGCCGGGGCCGCGGGGGCCGGNGCCGCCGGCTTCGGGGCCGCGGGCTTCGCCGGTGCGGGAGCGGGGGCCGGGAGCACCGGGCCCGCCACGACGATCGGCGGGACGATGACGGGCGCCACGACGACGGGGGCCGCGGGCGCAACTGCCGCAGGACGTGCTGCCGGAACGCTGGGGGACTGCGCGGTGCCGCCATCACTGCCGTCGTTGACCGAGGACGTCGACTCAGGGAGCGGATTGCCCGTGCGGACGCCGCTGCCGCTGGAGATCGAGGCGCCGCCGGAGCCGGTCGAGTTGCTGGAGCCGGCGGACGAGCTCGACGACGAGCCCGAATCGGAGCCCCCCGCGCTGGGGATCGTGGGCGGGGTCGCGGTGCCGGTCGAGCCGCCGCTGCTCGAGCCGCCGCCGCCGAAGATGCCGCCGATGATGCCGATCAGGCCGCCGCCGTGGCCGTGGCCCTTGTCCTCGTCCTTGCCCTTGTCCTTGTCCTTGTCGGGCTTGTTACTGCCCGTCTCGGTCTCGTCGCCCGTTGTCGTGCCGGCGCCGTTCGATGACCCGGTGTCGTTCGACTCGTCCGAGCCGCTGCCGCGAGAGGAGCTGCTGCCGGCTCCGAAGCCGTTGCTGCCGATTCGGGAGTCGCTGCCCGTCGCTCGACCCGCGGTACCTGACGTGGACGATGCGTCGCCGGCATCACTCGACGACGAGGAGTCGCTGCTTCCGGTGCTCTGCGAGGTCGAGCTACCCGAGCCGGAGCTGTTGTCGGAATCCGATGAATCGGGGGTCGCCCAAGCGGGCGCGGAGGCGATGGCGCCGATGGCGAGAGCGGTGATGCCGATGGCGCGAAGTCGACGCGGGAGATGGGTCGGACGCGACACAACACACCCCTTCCGCTCTTCATCCACAGGCGTAGGTAAGAATACAGTATCCGCCCATGCGGACGATAGTCGATCACGAAGCGGTCGTGTTCCATGGTGAAGTGCGCTATAGTGTGATCGAGGCTTGTGGACTCGCAACATAATGTGTTCCGCGGGTCACAGGTCGTGCCGGTGATAGAGAGGGATGGCACAAGTGGATACAGGTAATAAGTACGACAGCGACGCTCTGGTGGGCCAGGGCCTGTTCGCGAGTCGGCTCGAGGAGCTGTTCCGCACGGTGCCCGGCCCCAACGGCCGCGCATTCACCGCGAAGGCGATCGCCCAGCGCTCGACCGCCCTGGGCTTCCGCCTGGGCGAGTCGTACCTGAGCCAGCTGCGTTCCGGCAAGGCGAAGTCGCCGTCCTTCCGCACCGTCGAGGGCATCTCGGCTGCGTTCGGCGTGGACGTGCACTACTTCCTCGAGGACGAGGCCGCCCAGCGCACCCGTGACCAGATCCACCTCATGCGCCTGCAGGCCGACACCAAGGTGCAGATGGCCGCGTTCCGCCTGGCAGGGCTCTCGCCCGACTCGGTGAACATGGTCAACGAGCTCATCAAGGTGTTGCGGGTGCAGCAGGGCTTGCCCGCCGACCCGCCCGAGCTTCCCGTAGACTCGCGCGAAAATGAGGGGCTCTAGCCTCACCGGCTGACACGCCGCAGCCCGTCCGGGCGCCGTGAGTGTGCCTCCGGCGCGCGTCGTCCCTCTACGACCGTGTGGAGGTGGGCTGTGCGTTCCGTCAAAGCGCTGCGCCGCCTGTGTGAGAACGAGGTGCGCAGCCTCGACCTGGACCTGCCCTTCGACGCGGTCCAGCTGTGCGAGAAGTACGGCAAGCGACGCGGCCGCGACATCCTCGTGATCTCGCAGCCGCTCCCCGTCGGCATGCCGAACGGGCTGTGGCTCGTGGGCGACGACGCCGACTACTTCTTCTATCAGGCGAACACCTCGCGGACGCACCGCGACCAGATCATCATCCACGAGTTCGGCCACCTCATCGCAGGCCACCAGAACGCCGGTCCAACAGCGGCCGCACCGCAGACCGCGGAGATGTCCTCCCCGGAGGCCGACGCCGCCCTGCACCGCACCTGTTACGACGACGAGCACGAGTGGGAGGCCGAGATGATCGCCTCCATCATTCTCGGCTGGGCCTCCGAGGCCGGCGCCCTCGCGGGCCGCACCGCCAAACACGACAGCCTGCGCGGCATCCAGCGCGCCCTGGGAGGTCATTCCCGGTGGCTGTGAAGCTCGTGAACGTACTCGGCGTCGCGTTCTTCACCCTGGTGTTGTGCTGGCGCATCGACCGGCTCTACCGCGCGAAGGCCGGGATCCAGGCCGTCGCGGTCACCGTCGCCATCGCCGCGCTCACGCTCGCCGTGCTCCTCCTCGGATCGCCGCTCGCTCCCACCATCGACGGTGCGCTCTGGCGCGGCGCCTCCCGCCTCGGCGGCTACGCCTCGCTGGCGCTGGGCGTCGCGGCGCTCGCCGTCGCCTTCTTCTACGGCCCCACCGAATCCGCCCGGCAACGTCGCGCGGGGATGGAGGCCATCCCGCTCATCGCCGCCGTCGTGGGCCTGTCCGTCGCCATGAACGTGACGCCGCCGTCGTTGCGCGACGCCAGCCTCGACACGTTGACCGTGCAGGAACTGGGCTTCGCCGTCTTCTTCGTCATCGCCGGCGGCTACCTGATGTACGGGCTCGCGGACTGCGTGCTCTCCCTGACCCGGCTGATGCCCTTCGCCGACGGATACCTCACGACGTCGCTGCGGCTCATGTCGGCGGGCCTCGCGATCACCGCCGTCGGCTCGCTCACCCAGGTCGCGTTCGTGCTCACCAGCGCGGGCCACGTCGCCTCCTGGCCGGTGCTGCTCACCCTGTCGCAGGCCTGCACCGCGGGCGGCATCCTGCTGTTCGTCGTGGGCCTGAGCTACCCGGGCGTGCGCGGCTTCGTCGTGCAGATGCAGTACCGCAAGAAGCACCGCCGGGACTACAAGCGGCTCGAGCCGTTGTGGACGCTACTCACCACCGCGGTCCCCGAGGTGGTGCTCGACGCGGGCAAGGCCCGCCGCGACCCGCACCTGCGCTTCCAGCGCCGCGTCGTCGAGATCCGCGACGTGCTGGTCCAGCTCAGCCCCTACCTGCCCGAGGACTTCGGCGACGGGGTGCCCGAGGAGAACGTGCACAACCTGCTCGTCGCGATCGACCTGCGCAACGAGGCCGGGGCGGCCCCGGCACCGTCGTCGATGGTGCTGCCGCCCGACGGCCCCTCCATCGACGACGACGCCGCCCCGCTCCTCGTCCTGTCGGACGCGGTCGGGGCGACGCCGGCGGAGGAACTGCAGATCTAGCGCGGCGCCATCCGCAGCGCGCCGTCCATACGGATCGTCTCGCCGTTGATGTAGTCGTGCTCGGCGAGGAAGTAGGCCAGCTGGGCGTACTCGCTCGGCTCGCCCAGGCGCGACGGGAACGGGATGCCCGCCTCGAGCGTCTTCTTGAACTCCGGGGTCACGCCGGCCAGCATCGGGGTGTTGATGGTGCCGGGGGCGATGGTGTTCACGCGGATGCCGAACTGCGCCAGGTCGCGCGCGGCGGTGATGGTCATGGCGTGCACGCCGCCCTTGGACGCGGTGTAGGCGATCTGGCCGATCTGGCCCTCGAACGCCGCGACGGAGGCGGTGTTGACGATGAGGCCGCGGGAGCCCTGCTCGTCGACGGCCTCCTGCTTGCTCATCTGGTCGGCGGCCAGGCGCATCACGTTGAACGTGCCCACCAGGTTGATGTTGATGACCGTCTGGAACAGCTCCAGCGCGTGCGGGCCGTTCTTCGACAGGATGCGGCCCGCCCAGCCGACGCCGGCGCAGTTGACGGCCACGCGCAGCGGGCCCGCCTTGACGGCCTCGGCGATCGCGGCGAGGACCTCGTCCTCCTTGGTCACGTCGGTCGCGACGAGGTGCACGTTCTCGACCGGGGTCGCCTTGTCGATCGACGGCTGCAGGTCGAGGCCGAAGACGGTGGCGCCGGCATCGGCGAAGCGCTTCGCGGTGGCGGCGCCGAGGCCGGATGCGCCACCGGTGACGATGACGGAGGAGCCGGAGACGTCCATGGCTGGTTCCCTTCTGTAGTGGAGCGCACTCGCCGGTGGGCGGCGCGACCCACCTCACATTAGTGAAGGGCGGTTCTTCCGGGGCCGGGGGTGCTCTCCTCGGGGACCTCGGGGTTCGACGGTGCCGCCGCCGCGGCGCGGTGCGCCCGGCGCACGACGAGCCCGCCGCCGATCATCGTGACGGCGACGACCAGCCCGGTGACGATCCGGCTGGTGCCGTCGAGCTCCGGCCAGGCCTCGGCCAGGAGCCACGCGCCGAAGCCGAAGAACAGGATCGTCGCGCCGATGGCGATGGCCCGCTCCGGCAGCCTCGAGCCGAGCAGCGCGCCGACCGCGATGGCGAGGGCGTCGGCCGCGACCATGCCGAGCGTCGAGCCGACCCACACGCCGAACCAGTTGTGCTGCGTCGTGAGGGTGATGGTGGCGAGCATCGTCTTGTCGCCGAGCTCGGCGAGGAAGAACGCGGACGCCACGGCGAGGAAGACGGAGCGGGTGACCCGGTCGGCGGTGCCGCTCTCGTCGTCGGAGAGCGTGTCGCCGCGCCAGGTCCAGAAGGCGAAGACCAGCATCGAGATGCCCGCGACGGCGGTGATGAGCTGAGTGGGGATGGCGGAGCCGAGCGCGAAGCCGATGCCGACCGACGCGATGTGAGTCAGCGCCGTGGCGGCGGTGATGCCCAGCAGCACGACCCACCACTTGAAGCGGGCGGCGAAGGTCATCGCCATGAGCTGGGACTTGTCGCCGAGCTCGGCCACGAAGACCACGGCGAAACTGATGAGCAACCCGTTGAGCACGGTGCATACCTCCTGCGAAGACCTGTGCCACACGGATCCGACCGTCGGACCGCGCAAGTGGCACAAAGGTCTCGCCCACCGGAGGCTTTCCGGTTCGCGCGGCCGGGCTCTCGCCAGTGTGTCGACCGCGCGATTGGGGGCTACTCCCCTTCGTGCGAGTTCCAGGTTAGTCGCGTGACTCTGAAATGACAAGTAGCGCAGGAGTTTTGGAGCCCTGTCTCGATTCTTCACGGGCCCGGCCCGAGGGTTTCGGGTACCCGGATCCGACGGTGCCGGGCGCCCGGCGCGGTGCCGCGTGGTCAGTCGCGGACGGCGAGGAGCTGCGCCATGGGGAAGCGGTAGTCCTTGTCGCGGACGACGATCCGCCACGACTCCGCGAACCCCGCGTCCGCGAGAACGCGGGCGAACTCGTCGGGATGCCAGCGCCAGGCGGGGGCGACGGCGTGGTCGAAGGCAAGCGGCGGGCCGGGCTCGTCGGCCGCCTGGAAGGCGACCATGACGGGTGTGCCCGCGTCGACGAGTGCGGACCAGGCGCGCAGTGTTGAGCGGACTGTGGCCGGTTCCACGTGGATCAGGCTGAACCGGGCGAGGATCGCCGCGATCGGGCCGTCGGGCAGGGCGGCGAGGGAGGCGTCACCGTCGACGAGGGGCAGCTCCGGGTGCAGGCGGCGCGCGTGCGCGAGCATGCCGCGGCTGGGGTCGACGCCGATCACGTCGAGGCCGCGCCCGGCCAGGTCGGCGGCGACGTGGCCGAGCCCGCAGCCGACGTCCACCGTCCGGCCCGGGCGCCCCGCGGCGGCCTCCGCGAACGCCGCGGCGGCGTGCCGCTCGATGGGGTACTGGTACGGATCGGGGAACATCTCGGCGTACGTGTCGGCGAGGGCGTCGTATCCCGGCTGCGTCATGTGCCCACTGTGTCAGGAGGCACTGACACCGGGAACGACGAAACCCCGCCGGCGCGCTGCGCTGGACGGGGTCTCGAGGCTGAGGAAGAAGGACTCAGGCGGTGGCGGCGGCGTAGCGCGCGGCGACGTCGTCCCAGTTCACGACGTTCCACCAGGCCTTGACGTAGTCGGCCTTGACGTTCTTGTACTGCAGGTAGAAGGCGTGCTCCCACATGTCCAGCTGGAGCAGCGGGGTGAGGGCCTCCGAGATGTTGCCCTGCTGATCGGTCAGCTGCTGGATGATGAGGCGCTGGCCGATGTGGTCGTAGGCGAGCACGGACCAGCCGGAGCCCTGCAGCGTCATCGCGACGGCGTTGAAGTGCGCCTGGAACTTGTCGAAGCCGCCGAACTGATCGTCGATGGCGGCGGCCAGGTCGCCGACCGGCTTGTCGCCACCGTTGGGCGACATGTTCTTCCAGAAGATCGAGTGGTTGGTGTGGCCACCCAGGTGGAAGGCGAGGTTCTTGCTCAGCAGCGGCGCCTTGGTCGCGATCGAGCCGTCCTCGCGGGCCTCCGCGAGCTGCTCGAGGGCCTGGTTGGCGCCGGCGACGTACGCGGCGTGGTGCTTGCTGTGGTGCAGCTCCATGATCTCGGCCGAGATGTAGGGCTCGAGAGCGCTGTAGTCGTAGTCGAGTTCCGGCAGAGTGTAGACGGCCACGTCTATCCCTTCGATTGCGGAAGCGATCGCTTCCTGGTTCGTCCTTCGTACGCTTCCAGCCTTTCTTATCTGGAATGGTTCCGCAATAAGGACGGCGGAAAGCGCATGAAGTGCGGTTGAGGTTCGCGGCGGGGTCGCCGGTCTCCAGGAGGTGGGGCGGGGGC
>NZ_CBCRZG010000022.1:0-67543 GCF_965137015.1 Tsukamurella hominis
GCCGTCGGGGGCGGGGGTCGCGGTGAAGCGCGTGAGGTCGACGCCGGGCGGGATCACGGCGATCGCGCCGCGGTCGGCGCCGTATCGCGCGGCCAGGACGTCCGCGAAGGCCTGGGAGAGCACCACGAAGCGGTCGCTCCCGCGGTAGCGGGCGCGTTCGACGAGTGCCTTGGTCGCGACGGCGGCCCGGCCCTCGCCCGCGGTGGCGCTCTCCTGCGCCCACGGGCCGTGGAAGTGGGTGACGAGCGCGGCCCCGCGGGGTGCGGGCCCGTAGAGCGCGAAGTGCCGGTCGAGGACCGCGGTGCCGTCCGGCGCGCGCCGACGCGACGCCCGGACGCGGGCCGCGGTCGACCCGGCGTCGGGGCCCCACGTCGCGCCCCCGGGCTCCGGGGCACCGAAGGCCACGGCGGTCGCGGCGACGTCGGGACGCCGGCGCAGGGCCGCGTACAGGTCCGCGAAGTAGCGGGGCAGGCCGCCGGGTGCGGCACCCGGCCAGGTGGTCCCCGTCAGGTGAACGCGGACGCCCGTCACAGGTGTGCGGTGACGGCCGCGGGCCACGCCGTGCGGTCGAGGCCGTGCGTGGCGAGCAGCGCGAGGGCGATCCGTTCGATGCCGAAGCCGAGGCACGCGCTGTGCGCGGGCACGCCGTCCACGGTGGTGATGTCGAAGTGCACCCCGAAATGATCCCGAGGATAGTTGCTGGACGCAACGGCGACCCACGGAGCGTCGTCGCCGTACAGCGGCACGAGGACCTCGGTCTTGAGGTTCTCCATCGCCTGGTTCGCGGCGAGCATGCGCCCACCGCGGCCGAAGAAGGGGTCGGACGCGGATTCGTGGCGCACCCGCAGCCCCAGATCGGTGAGCAGGTCGGCGGCGCGGGCGACCCAGGAATCGCGGTGCGCGACCGCGGCCCGCTCGGAGCCGACGCGGACGATCTCGCGCATGCGGAAGGACTGCATGCGCTCCGGAGCAGGGGACGGCTCGCGGCGGAAGCAGTAGCCGGCGACGTCGACCCAGGCTCCGTCGCGGGGCAGCTGCCCGCTCAGGACCGGATACACCGAGTGGCACGCCGACGGGACGAGCGCGACGTCGCTCGCGTGGAAGTGGCCGCCCCAGTCGTGGCCCGCGTTGCGGCCAGCGAGGAGCAGGCGGTGCTCCGCGTCGCCACCCGTGTAGGTGGACACCGCCGCCGCGAGGTGCGGGAAGGACGCGATGTAATCGGTGCGGTCGAGGTACTCGCGCGGCATCACGGGAGGGAAGGAGAGCACGGTGGCGGCGCCGCCGTGCACGTCGCGGATGGTCCGCCCGACGAGGGCGTCGACCGCGGCCGTCAGCTCCGCGAACGCGGCGCCGTGGCCGTACACGCCGTCGACTCCCGACGGGATCAGGAGTCCGGCGTCGAAGAGGGAGTCGCGGAACTCCTGCTGGCGCGCGTGCAGGTCAGTAAAGTCGATCGCACGTGCTGCTGCGGCCTGCGTCATCGGTCTCTTCTCCGTGGCTGGAACCGTTGTCACTGCAACATGTTACCAGGCTAGGGTGTACGGCGGCGGCGCGGGAGTCGTGACTGCAAACGAGCTCGCGGTCGGCGTCGTGCCGGGGTGCGACGTACGGGGGAGGTGTGGTGGACGAGGCGATTCGCGCGATCGTGGCCGCTCACGGCCGGTTGACCAGGCCTGTTGCGGAAATTTCGGGTGGTGATGATCTGTATGCACTTGGTCTCACGTCCCACGCCGCAGTGAATGTCATGCTGGCTATTGAAGACCGATTCACTATCGAGTTCCCAGACGCGTCAATGACCAAGGACACATTTAGCACTTTGGATTCACTCGCGGCGACGGTCCGCGAGCTCGCCGGCTGAGGCCTGATGACGCGCATCGCCGTCGTCCACGAGCGGTGGACCGAACAGGGCGGCTCCGAGAACGTCGCGCGGGCTCTCGTCGACGCCTGGCCCGGCAGCCGACTGCACGTCGCTTTCGCCGACCCGCGCACCGTCCCCGCGGAGCTGCGCGATCGGATCGCCGTCACCGGGCTGGACCGGGTGCACCGGGCCCTCGGCCGTCGCTCGCACGCCCCGCTGATCCCGCTCGCGCCGGCGGCGTGGCGCCGGCACCGCCCGGACCCCGGCGCGGACGCGGTCGTCATCAGTCACCACGCCATGGCGGTCTCCGCCGCGCGGGCCTGGCCCGGCGTCGCGGTCATCGCCTACGTGCACTCGCCCGCCCGCTGGGCATGGCTGCCGGAGCTGCGGTCGGGGGAGGCCTTCGGCGGCGCGGGCAGGCTCGCGCTGGCGGGGCTCGCCGCGCAGACCCGGGCCGTCGAGACCGCCGCCGTGCCCCACCTCGACGTCGTGCTCGCCAACTCGACCGCCGTCGCGCAGCGCATCGAACGCTGGTGGGGCGTCCCGGCGCGGGTGGTGGCTCCGCCCGTCGACGTCGCGCGGTTCACGCCCGACGGTGCCGCCCCCGGCGGCTACTTCCTGGTCGCCGGGCGCCTCGTGCCGTACCGCCGGGTCGACGTGGCGATCCGTGCCGCGCAGCGCGCCGGGGCGCGCCTCGTCGTCGCCGGGGAGGGGCGGCACGACGCCGCCCTGCGCCGCATCGCGGGCGACGAGACCGTCTTCCTCGGCCGCGTCTCGGACGCGGAGATGGTGCGGCTGCAGCGCGACGCGATCGCCACGGTCATGCCCGGCGAGGAGGACTTCGGGATCGTCCCGGTGGAGGCCATGGCCGCGGGCACCCCGGTCCTCGCGCGCGCCGCGGGCGGGGCGCTGGACACCGTAGTACCCGAGGTCTCCGGGGTACTGGTGCCCGACGGTCCCGACGAGCCGTTCATCGAGTCACTCGCCGCGGCGATGCGCGACCTGCGGCCCGCGGACTTCGATCCCGCCGCCCTGCGCGCGCACGCCGAGCGCTTCTCCGTGCCCGCGTTCCAGGAGCGGATGCGCGCGATCGTGGCGGAGGCGGTGCGGTGAACCGTGTGGGGATCGACCTCGCCGAGGTGGCCGCGATCGAGGAGTCGGTGGCGCTCTTCGGGACGCGCTTCACGGAGCGGCTCTTCACGCCGGGCGAGCTCGCCGCGTGCGCGGGTGACGCGCGCCGCCTGGCCGCGCGCTGGGCGGCGAAGGAGGCGGCGATCAAGGCGCTGCGCCTCGGCCCCGCCGTGCCGACCCCACCGCGTGAGATCGAGGTCGCCGACACGCCCCGGGGCCCGGAGCTGCGGCTGCACGGCGGCCTCGCCGCCCGCGCCCGCGAGCAGGGCTGGCTCCGCGCCGAGGTCTCGCTGACCCACACGGACCAGTGCGCCGCGGCGGTCGTCCTCGCCGAGGTGCGGGCCGGCGGCTAGCGGCCGCCGCGACCGAAGAGCACCGTGCCGACCGAGATCAGCAGGATTTTCGCGTCGAGCCACAGGCTCCAGTTCTCGATGTAGTAGTTGTCGTACGATGCGCGGTCCCGGATGTCGGTGTCGCCCCGCAGCCCGTGGATCGCGGCCCACCCGGTCAGGCCCACCATCACGCGGTGCCGGGACTGGTAGGCGGGGATCTCCGCCCCGAAGCGGTTCGCGAAGTGCGGTCGCTCGGGCCGCGGACCCACCACGGACATGTCGCCGCGCACCACGTTCCACAGCTGCGGCAGCTCGTCGATCGAGTGGCGCCGCAGGAACCGGCCGAGCCGCGTGATCCGCAGCCGCTCGTCGGTCCAGTCGCGGTCCGACTCCTCGTCGGGGACCGGCCGCATCGTCCGGAACTTGTACAGCGAGAAGAGCCGGCCGTCCTGGCCGACGCGGGTCTGCCGGAAGAGGATCGGCGCGGTCGGCTCCTGGAGCTTGATCGCCACCGAGACCAGGAGCAGGAGCGGTGACAGCAGCACCAGCCCCACGAGCGAGGTCACGAACGAGGTCACGCGCTTGACCCGCCAGTGGCTCGAGCGCAGCGCCAGGCGGCGCACCAGCACCAGCGGCGTGGTGTGGATGCGGTCCATGTCGCGGTCCTGGTGCACGAACTCGTACAGCCGCGGGACGACGTAGATCTCGCAGTCCAGGGTGTCGCAGTCGCGTAGCGGCTCGACCAGCGTGGCGTCGCGGTCGCGGGAGAACGCGACGATCACCGTGTCGATGTCGTGCTCGCGGATCAGGCGCGCGAGATCGTTGCGGCGCGGGATCACCTCGACCGGGAACGCGGTGGCGTCGAGCGGGTCGTCGTCCATCACCAACACGGGACGCAGCCCGTACTCGGGGAACATGAACATCGAGTGGACCAGCTCGCCCGCGACCTTGCCACCGCCGATGACGAGGGTGCGCCCCCCGTTCTCGGGGTGCCGCGCGCGGTGCCGCCGGACCGCGCCGTAGTAGAGCACCCGCCCGGCGAAGAGCAGCACCCAGCACAGTGCCGCCCCGATCAGCTGGCTGTGGTCGTCGTACCAGACGGTGACGACGCCGAGCGGTGCGAGCATCCATCCGGCGATCGCCAGCTGCGGCGCGGCGTCGAGGGCGCTGAGGGTGATCCGCGTGCGGTACAGCCCGAACAGGTAGAACACGCTCACGGAGATCGCGGCACCCAGGACGCCCTCGATCACGTGACTGACCGGCGAGGCGGTCGACGTGTTCGTGGTCGTCAGGAACACGCAGATGAGGACGAAATCGAGGAACGCGAGCGCCCATGAGTGGCGGCGCATACGGCGGCCGCTGCCCGCCGGTGCGGCCGGTGCACCGTTCGGTCTCATGGGCTCCTCAGGACTTTCCGATGTTGCTCCGTCGCTCGAATATAGGACATTGTCGCGATGCTGTGACAACCAGTGCATTCCGCCGCTCGGCCGCACGTAGGGTGAGCGGCGTGCAGCCACTCCCTTCGCAGGTCGCGATGCTGCAGCTCGCTGCGCAGCGCCCGAGCGCGCGCTCCCTCGTGATCGACGCGGCGTGGCGTACCGAGCTCCCCATCGACACCGCTGCCCTCACCCGGGCCGCGACAGCGGCGCTCGCCGAGGCCGAGGCCGCGGCGGTCGGGGCGGTCGTCGACGACGGGGTGCGGCTCGTCGCGACCCGTCCCGCTCCTGTCGAGGTGCAGCGGTTCGCTTCGGAGGAGGCGTATCGGGCGTGGCGCGCGGGTGGCACGCTGCACCTCGACGGTGGGCCGCTGGTGCGCGCGACGATCGCGCGGATCGGCGGCGCCCACGTGGTGCGCGTGCTCGCGCACCACGCCGTCCTCGACGGCTACGCGGTCACCGGCGTCTTCCGCCGGATCGTCGCCCGCGTGCGCGCCGAGGCCGACGGTGCGCCCCTCCCGCACGAGCGCCTGGGGGATCTCGCGGCCCTCGCGGCCGAGACCGCGCCCCAGCGCCCGCCCGACACCGCCTTCTGGTCCGCCGCGACGGACGGCGTCGGCGAACCCGGCCTCGAGATCGCCCTCGCGGAGCGCACCGCTGCGCCGTCGGACAGTCCCCGGCAGCACCGCGCGAGGATCGCGGCGCCCGGCGTCGCGGGCCGCCGGTCCTGGCCGGCGGAGGCCGTCGGCACCGTCGCGGCGTACACCGCCCGGCACCTCGGTACCGCGGACGCCCACGTCGGGGTGACCGCCGGCCTGCGCCGGACCGCTCTCGAGCGGGCCACTCCCGTGCAGTGGATGGCGGTGGTGCCCACCCGCCTGGCCGTGCCCGCGGAGGCGACGCCCGCGAGCCTGGCCACAGAGGTGCGCGGCTGGCTGGCGGCGGCTTCGGAGCGGATCGCGCGCGGCGAGCGGCCCGAGGACCTGCTCACCGCGGTGCCGGCCGCGTGGCGCACCGGACGCGTCTACGGCCCCATCGTCAACGTCCTCCCGGACGTGCGGACCGACGGCTGGTCGCTGGACGTGGCGGCCTGGGGGCCGGTCGCGGACTGCCTGATCTCGGTGTACTCAGAGCCCGGCGACGACCTCGTCGTCGACGGCGTCTTCCATCCGGATCTCTACGACGCGGCGTCCGCCGCCGCCCACGTCGACGCGATCGCGGACCTGCTCGGCGCGGCCCTCGCCGCGCCGAGCGCGCCGCTGCCCGCGGTGCCGGCGCGGCCGGTGGACCCGGCTCGGGTCGCGGTGCCCGGCGGGTGGGTGGTGCCCGCGCGGATCCGCGCGGCCCTGGCCGCCGCCGGCTTCCCCGCGCACGACGTCGAACTGCGGACCGCCCCGCCGGTCACGGTCGTGCTGCGCGGCGTGGACCCGGCTCGCCTGCCGGATGCGCGGGCCGTGCTGCCTCCGGGCGTGCGCGTCCGGATCGCGTGACGTTTTGCCGGAACGGCACGAGAACTTGCCCGGCACGTCGCGCCGTGGGCACGCTGGATCGCATGGCGGACCACGCACATACGCACGCGCACACCCATCCGGACTGGGCGGCCCTCGCGGCCGAGATCGAGGCGGAGGGGGAGGTTCTCCTGCCGTACGCGACCCGGGCCTTCGATGTGCTCGCCGATCGCCTCGCCGCACCCGCGACGGTGCTCGACGTCGGTGCCGGCCCCGGGGTGTTCACCGAGGCGCTGGCGGCGCGATTCCCGGCGGCGCGCGTGATCGCCGTCGACGGCGCCCCCGCGCTGCTGGACCGGGCCCGCGAGCGCGGCGCAGCATCCGGCCACTCGATCGAGACGCTGCGCACCGACCTGCCGGCGGGATTCGCGGAGCTGCCCGCCGCCGACCTCATCTGGACCGCGCAGACGATGCACCACGTGGGGGACCAGGTCGCCGCGGTCGCGGCGCTCGCCGGCCGGCTCACCCCCGGCGGTGTGCTCGCGGTGGCCGAGGGCGGGTTGCCCTCGCGGTTCCTCCCGCGCGACATCGGGCTCGGGCGCCCGGGCCTCGCCGAGCGGCTCGACGCCCTGCAGTCCGCCGGCTTCGGGGAGATGCGGGCCGCGCTCGACGGCACCGTCGCCGCGCCCGAGGACTGGCCCGCGATCCTGCGGGCGGCGGGCCTGCGCGACGTGGAGGCGCGGACCTTCCTGGTCGACCGCCCCGCCCCGCTCGACGACGGGGCCCGCCGCGGCGTCGCCCACATGCTGGGCCGCTACCTGCGGATGGCGGACCGCCTTGACCCGGACGATGTGGAGGTCCTGCGCCGGCTCACCGACCCGGCGGACCCGCAGAACGTGCGACGCCGCCCCGATGCCTTCGTGCTCGCCGCACGCACGGTGTACATCGGGACGGCGTCGTGACCGTCGTCGGGACTAGGAGACCGTCGCGACCCCGTCGCGGAAGGTGATCGTCCCGTTCTGGAAGGTCTGCTTGATCGCGCCGCCCTCGGCGGTCTCGTCGCTGGTGGGGTAGCCCAGCTTGCCGGCCTCGTGGCCCTGGTCGCCCCACTTGTCGCCGATCACGCCGTGCACGACGTGCGCGCCCGAGGCCTCGGACCAGTAGATGGTGCCGCCCTTGAGGGTGAGGTACTTGCCCTTGCCGTCCGGCAGCGCCGAGACGGGGCCGAGCGGCGCACCGAGGTGCCCCTTGTCGTAGCCGTACTTCGCGTACTCGCCGATGATCGGGCCGTCGGTCAGCGTGACCTCCGTGCCGCCGGGTGTCGCGATGCTGGTCGAGGGAACGGCGGCCTTCGACTCCGAGCCCGCGCCGTTCGCTCCGGACTCGCCCGCTCCGGCGCCGTTCGCACCGGTGACGGCCGACGCCGCGCTACCGGCCGCCGACGTCGCGGCGTCCTTGGCGTCGTTCGCCGTGTCCTTGGCGTTGTCGCAGGCGGTGAGGGCCACGGTCAGCGCGGCGGCGGCGGCTACTGCACCGATCGTCCGAGTGATCCGAGTATTCATGAGAGCTCCCTTCGGCAGGGTGAATTGAACGCTCGGAATGTAACCACACTCTTGACTGCTTTTCAGCGTAGACGCACGGTTTGTATCTGATCGACGGTTCCGACCGGGCCCGCGATGTCGTGAATGACCGAATGGGTCAGACCTGCGCCATCGGGTCCCGTCGAGACCCTGGTGTCGAAGCCGAGAGCAGGGCCGACGGGGTCCCGGAACAGGTGCGCGGTGAGGTCGAGGTTGGGGTACGCCACCTCGTCCGGAGTGAACCGGGGTGTCATGCCGTTGGCGATGTCAAACAGGCGTGCGGCGCGAGCGATCGGGCCCGTCGGCTCGTCGAGAAGTTCGACGTCGGACTCCACCCAGTACGCCGCCCGGCCGGGGTGGACCTCCTGGCGCCGGGTTCTCGCGGACGCGATGTAGCCGCCGGGCCAGACCGCGCTCGGATCGTACTGCGGCATCCGGTCGGCGGGCGGTATCGGATCGAGCTCGGAGCCGGCGACCTCGCGCGTGTCGCGCCGGTCGAGCAGCCAGGCGCGCAGGACGAGTCCGGCGCGGCCGCCGTGGCTCAGGGTCGCCTCGACGAGTTCGATGGTGCGTCCCGCCCGGATCACGCGCACGTCGACCTCGACGGTGTCCATCGGCAGGGTGCCGAGGATGTCGTAGGAGAGGCGCGCGATGCGCAGGTCGTCGTCGCGGCGCGCGTCCCGGTCGTGCTCCACGGCGTGCGCGAGCAGTCCCATGGGCGGTGCGATGTGCTGCTCCGCGGTGTTCCATCCGCCGGAGACGTGCGCGGTCGGGCGGAACGTGGTCGCGGAGACCCGGTCGAAGTACGGCATGGGGTGAGCGTACGCCTGCGACCGGCGCGAATCGCATTCAGGGTTAACTCTCGCTAACTGAAATTCGATGGGGGAACGACCGCGCCCCGCACACCGGGAACGGTGTGCGGGGCGCGGCTTCCGGCCGGTGGAAGAGGATCAGGCCTTCACATCGAACCGGTCTGCGTTGGCGAGCTTGGTCCACGCGGCGACGAAGTCGCCCACGAACTTCTCGCCGGCGTCGGAGGCGCCGTAGACCTCCGCGATGCCGCGGAGGATCGAGTTCGAGCCGAAGACGAGGTCGGCCCGCGTGGCCGTCCACTTCTTCTCGCCGGTCGCCCGATCGGTGCCCACGTACGTCGAGTCGTCGTCGGAAGCCGGAGCCCACTTCGTCGACATGTCGAGCAGGTTCACGAACCAGTCGTTGCTCAGCGTGCCGGGGCGGTCGGTGAAGACGCCCGCCTCGGAACCGCCGAAGTTGTTGCCCAGCACGCGGAGACCGCCGATGAGCACCGTCATCTCCGGCGCGGTGAGGCCGAGCAGGTTCGCCTTCTCGACGAGCAGGTACTCCGCCGGCATCGGTGCGCCCTTGGCGACGTAGTTGCGGAACGCGTCGAAGCGCGGCTCGAGCACGGCGAAGGACTCGACGTCCGTGTCGGCCTGCGTCGCGTCGGTGCGGCCCGGCGTGAACGGGATCGTCACGTCGACGCCCGCGGCCTTCGCCGCCTGCGCCACGCCCGCGTTGCCCGCGAGGACGACGACGTCGGCGAAGGAGACCTTCTTGCCCGACTCGGCGTTGAAGGCCTCGACGACGCCCTCGAGCGTCCGGATCACCTGGGCGAGCTCGTCGGGCTCGTTCACCTCCCAGCCGGCCTGCGGCTGCAGGCGCAGGCGGCCGCCGTTGGCGCCGCCGCGCTTGTCGGTGCGGCGGAACGAGGAGAAGGCCGCCCATGCGGTCTTCACGAGCTGGGCGGTGGTCAGGCCGGTGGCCAGGATGCGCTCGGTGATCGCGTCGGCGTCGGCGGCGTCGATCGGGGTGCCCTCGGCCGCGGGGATCGGGTCCTGCCACAGGTGCTCGGTCGTGGGCACGAGCGGGCCGATGTAGCGCGAGGTCGGGCCCATGTCGCGGTGGAGCAGCTTGAACCAGGCCTTGGCGAAGGCGTCGGCGAGCTCCTGCGGGTTGTCGAGCCAGCGCTTCGTGATGGCGCCGTAGATCGGGTCGAAACGCATCGAGAGATCGGTCGTGAGCATCGACGGGTGGGTCTTGCCCGTGCCGAAGGCCTCCGGCACCGAATTCGCCCAGCCGCCGTCCTTGGGGCGCCACTGGTTCGCGCCCGCGGGGCTCTGGAAGAGCTCCCACTCGTTGCCGTACAGGATCTCCAGGAAGCTGTTGTCCCACTTGGTGGGGGTGTGCGTCCAGATGACCTCGAGCCCGCTGGTCACGGCGTCCTTGCCGACACCGGTGCCGTTGTGGCCCTTCCAGCCGAGGCCCTGCTGCTCGATCGGGGCGGCCTCGGGCTCGGGGCCGTTCTCCGCCGGTCCCGCGCCGTGGGTCTTGCCGAAGGTGTGGCCGCCGACGATCAGCGCCGCGGTCTCCTCGTCGTTCATCGCCATGCGACCGAAGGTCTCGCGGATGTCGTCCGCGGCGGCCAGGAAGTCCGGCACGCCCTCGGGGCCCTCGGGGTTGACGTAGATCAGGCCCATGTGGGTCGCGCCGAGGGGCTGGTCGAGCTCGCGCTTACCGGAGAACCGGCCGTCGGAGCCGAGCCACGTGTGCTCGGGGCCCCAGTACACGTCCTCGGGCTCGGCGACGTCGGCGCGGCCGAAGGCGAAGCCCTCCGTCGTGAAGCCCATGTCCTCGAGGGCGACGTTTCCTGCGAACACGATCAGGTCGGCCCAGGACAGCGTGCGGCCGTACTTCTGCTTGACCGGCCACAGCAGGCGGCGCGCCTTGTCGAGGCTGACATTGTCGGGCCAGCTGTTGAGCGGCGCGAAGCGCTGCAGGCCCGCGCCGCCGCCGCCGCGGCCGTCGGTGGTGCGGTAGGTGCCGGCGGAGTGCCACGCCATGCGGATGAACAGCGGGCCGTAGTGCCCGAAGTCGGCGGGCCACCAGTCCTGCGACTCGCGCATGACGGCGACGACGTCGGCGCGAACGGCGTCCACGTCGAGCGTGGCGACCGCGGCCGCGTAATCGAAGTCGGCACCCAGGGGGTCACCCTCGGCGGGGTTGTTCGCGAGCACCTTCAGGTTGACCTCGTCGGGCCACCAGTCGCGGTTGCCACCGCCGGCCACGGGCGGGCGCAGCGAACCGTGGGCGACGGGGCAACCGCCGCTTCCGCTCGTCTGTTCCTGGGGGGAGGTGGTCTGATCCTCGGACACGGCGTTCCTCTCGGTACGGATGTGTGTACGGCTGTTGAAGCGAGGCGGCCGGGCTGGCGGGCCGCGCGTCCTTCACTGTACGTCCGCGGAGCGCCGGATTCCAGCTTTTCTGGAATTATTCTAGAAATACCTGAAAGTCGAGGTGAAACGCCCTATCGCTACGGTAGGAATGCCCTATGGAAGGGGGCTGAGACGAGCTCCGGCGTCAGTCGCGCGCGCGAGGAAAGGCCGCGCCGATGGCGTCCAGGAGAGCCGGGTAGCGCTTCGCCTCCGGGTGGCCTCCCGGCTTGCCGCTCGAGACGACGGCGACCGCCAGATCCCGCTCCGGGTCCGCCCACATCGCGATCTCGGTGAGGCCCGTGTGTCCGAAGGTGGCCGGGGCGTGCCGGCCGAACGGGCCGAACCGCTCCGAGCCCAGCATGTACCCGGTGCCCCACCGCAGGGGCGCGCCGCCGGTCGCGAAGTCGGGACGCAGGCGCCGCGCCTGCCGGGTCGCCGCCGCGAGGGTCTCGGGGCGGAGCACGCGCACCCCGTCGAGCTCGCCGCCGCGGCGCAGGATCTCCGCGAACCGGGACAGCTCCTGCGCGTTCGAGACGAGGTTCGACGAGGGCACGATCCCGGTGAGGAACTGCGGCGAGTTCGACATCGGCACGATCTGCTGCATCGTGCCGCCCACCACCTTCCGGAAGGCGGCCTCGATCGCGGGCGGGGCGGGCCTGCCCGTCGCGTAGCTCAGGCCGACGGTGGGCAGGTCCTCCGCCGCGACGCCGAAGTTGGTCCACCGGAAGCCCAGCGGGTCGAGGATCTCCGTGGCCGCGATCTCGCGGATCGTCCGCCCCGTGGCGGCCAGCACCAGCTCGCGGACCAGCGGCCCCCAGGTGAGCGCGTGGTAGAAGTGCAGCCTGCCGGGGGAGTACACGGGCTTGATGCCGGCGAGCATCGCCCGCGTGTACGCGCTGTCCTCGGACCGCTTCAGGTCCGGCTTGGGGCCGGTGTTGATCGGGATGCCCGCGCTGTGGGTCAGCACGTGCCGCACCGTGATCCGGTCCTTGCCATCGCTGGTGAACTCCGGCATGTAGTCGGCCACGCGGGCCTCGATGTCGAGGTCGCCGCGCTCGATCAGGCGGTGCAGCACCGTGACCGCCACGCCCTTCGCGGTGGAGTACGTGCAGAACGGGGTGTCGACGGTGACGGGCACGGGCTCCGCCGCCTCGTCCCGGTTCGACGGGAGGTCGGGGCCGTTGCCGCGGGCGTGCCCGATAGCGCGGTCGAGCACGACGCGGCCGCGGTGCCGCACGCACACCTGGATCGCGGGCTGCATTCCCGCCGCGTACCAGGACCGGGCGGCGAGCCAGATGCGCTCCATCGCGCGCCGGTCCACGTCGGTGTGGTCCTCGGTGCCGACGTCGGTGATCGCATCCAGGTCGCGCGGGACGCGGATGCGTCCCTCCTCGGATGCGGGGGCGGCCGGCACGGTGTCGCTGCTCACGGGACGAGCCTACGGATAGATTGGCGCGGTGACCCGCGCCAGCACCGCCCTCAAGCTCGCCTACGCCGCGCTCGCCGCGGTCGACACCACCCTGTCGGCCTCGCCGCGACCCGCGCACCACCGCGCGCGCCGGTTCACCAAGCCGCTGCTGCTGCCAACCCTCGCCGCGTCCTTCGCGACCGATCCGCGGGCGCGGCGCTCGCCGCTGCGCAGCAGCACGCTCGCCGGTCAGGCGGCCGGCTGGGTGGGCGACGCGGCGCTGCTCGGCGACGAGCCGAAGCACTTCGCGCTGGGCGCGAGCGCCTTCGCCACGGGCCACGCCGCGTACATCAGCGGGCTCCTCGCCCAGCGCGACCCGGAGGCCACGCTCGCGAAGCCGGCCGCCGTCGGCGCCGCGTGGGCCGTGGGCGCCCCGCGCACGCTGCTCGCCGCGTACCGCACCGAGCCCTTCCTGGCTCCGGTGCTCGCGGGCTACTCCGCGCTGCTCAGCGGCACGGCGGCGGCCGCATCGGTGCTCGGCCCGCAGATCCCGGCGGACGCCCGGCGCGCCACCCTCGCGGGCGCGGGCCTGTTCCTGCTCAGTGACTCGATCCTCGGGCTGCGCAAGTTCGTCCTCGCCGACCCTCCGGCGTGGCTGGAGGGCGCCGTCATGGCCACGTACACCGGCGCGCAGTTCCTGCTCGCGGAGGGCGCGGCGCGCGCCGGGGCACCGGCGGCGGGGTCGTCGCTGCCCGGGGCTTGACCCTCACACCGTGTCAGCCGACAGAGTGGAGTCCGTGACCGACACCCCGGACCTCATGCCCATCGGCAGGTTCTCCTCCCTGAGCCGGATCAGCGTGCGGATGCTGCGCCACTACGACACCCACGGTGTCCTGGTGCCCGCGGACATCGACGCGACGAACGGCTATCGCCGGTACGCGCCGGCGCAGCTCGCCGACGCCGCCGCGATCCGCCGGCTGCGCGACGTGGGATTCGGCGTGTCCGCCATCGGGGCACTGCTGGCCGTCCGCGGCACCCCGGCGTTCGACGAGGCCCTGCGCGCGCAGCGTCTCGAGCTCGCCGCAGCCGCCGCGGACGCCGCCGCACGGCTCCGCCTCATCGACACTCTGATCCGGGAGCCCACCATGACCGACACCGTTTCCCTCACCACACTGCCCGCCCGCACGCTCGTGCACCTGCGCGGCACCGTCCCCGACTACGCCGGGGAGGGCCTGCTGTGGGAGCGCTTCCTCCCCGCGCTCCGGGCTCAGGGCCTCGCCCCGATCGGCCCGGGCGGCTGCATCGAGCACGACGACGAGTTCCGCGAGTCCGACGTCGACGAGTCCGTGTACTTCGAGGTGCCCGCCGGCACCACCGTCGCGGCGCCGCTCGCCGTGTTCACGGCCCCGGCGGGCCGGGCGGTCGAGGCGGTCGTCGACGGGGCGTACGCGCAGGCGATCCCGCGGGCGCACGAGCTGATCGGCGCGTACGTCGCCGCGCACGGACTGGTGCTCGCGCGGACCGTCGACGATCCGGCGACGCACCACTTCAACGTCTATCTCAACGACCCGTGCGCGGTGCCGGAGGCCGAGCTGCGGACCCGCGTCGTGGTGCCGGTCCGGTAGACGGTCCGGTAGATCAGTGCGCGGCGGGGGCGCCGCGGAGCTTGCCGATCAGGTGCACGATCGCGACGACCACGGCGCCCACCGCCAGCCCGAACAGGGCCGAGCCGAGCGTGTTGGCGAGCCAGCCGACCACCGAGCCGATGGCCGGGATCAGGTCGTGCGCCCAGGTCTCGAAGTGGTGCACCACGGAGTAGGGCCAGTGCCAGCCCAGTTCGTCGAGGCCCACGAGCAGGATGTGGCCGCCGACCCAGCACATGGCCACGATGCCGACGTTCGCGAGCACGCTCAGCACCACCGGCATGGCCTTGACCATCGCGGTGCCGACCTTGCGGCTGAACTCGGACGGGCGCTGCGCGAGCGCGAGCCCCACGTCGTCCATCTTGACGATCGCGGCGACCACCCCGTACACCAGCGCGGTGATGAGGATCGCCACCACGACGAGGATCAGCGCCCGGGACCAGATCGACTCGCTCGCGACCTCGTTCATCGCGATGACCATGATCTCCGCGGACAGGATGAAGTCGGTGCGGATGGCGCCGGCGACCACCGTGTCCTCGTCCACCTCGCCCGTCGACGACGAGGGCTCCTCGACCTCCCCGTGGCCGCTGAGCTTCTCCCAGATCTTCTCGGCACCCTCGTAGCAGAGGTACGTGCCGCCGAGCATGAGGATCGGGGTCAGGGCCCAGGGAGCGATCCAGCTCAGCAGCAGGATGGCGGGCAGGATGAAGATCAGCTTGTTCCGCAGCGAGCCCTTCGCGATGCGCGCGACGATGCTCAGCTCGCGCTCGGGCTTGATGCCCTGCACGTACCGTGGGGTGACGGCCGTGTCGTCGACCACGACACCGGCGGCCTTGACGCTCGCGCGCCCCGCGGCGGCCGCGACGTCGTCGACCGACGCGGCGGCGAGCCGCGCGAGGGCGGCGATGTCGTCGAGCAGGGCAGCGAGTCCTCCGGCCATGGCGACAGCGTAATCGGGGAGGACGGCCCGCGTTTGCCGGACTGCCGTCGCGGGCCGTCGGGGTGGGGGAGGATACTGGGGGAACCGTTACATGGAGACTGACAGAGCAGTTCGTACAGAGTCGACCGACCAAGACATTCGGGAGAAGCAAACACACATGAGTGCGCAGCAGCAGACCATCATCTACACGCTGACCGACGAGGCCCCACTTCTGGCCACCGCGTCGTTCCTGCCGATCATCCGCGCCTTCGCCGGGCCCGCCGGCATCGACGTGCAGACGAGCGACATCTCGGTCGCGGCGCGCATTCTGGCGACCTTCCCCGAGCGCCTCACGGACGAGCAGAAGGTGCCGGACAACCTCGCGGCCCTGGGTGAACTGACCCTCGATCCGTCGGCCAACATCATCAAGCTCCCGAACATCAGCGCCTCGGTGCCGCAGCTGCTGGCCGCGATCGCCGAACTGCAGTCCAAGGGCTACGACATCCCGGACCTGCCCTCCGAGCCGAAGACCGACGAGGAGCGCGACATCGCGACGCGCTACTCCACCATCCTCGGTAGCGCCGTGAACCCGGTTCTGCGCCAGGGTAACTCGGACCGTCGTGCCCCGCGCGCGGTCAAGGAGTACGCCCGCAAGAACCCGCACAGCATGGGCGAGTGGTCGATGGCCTCGCGCAGCCACGTCGCGCACATGAAGCACGGCGACTTCTATCACGGCGAGAAGTCCACGACGCTGGACCGCGAGCGCGACCTGCGCATGGAACTCGTCACCGCCGACGGCCAGACCCACGTGCTCAAGGACAGCGTCAAGCTCGGCGCGGGCGACGTCATGGACTCGATGTTCATGAGCAAGAAGGCCCTGCTCGAGTTCTACGAGGAGCAGATGCAGGACGCCTACGAGACCGGCGTCATGTTCTCGCTGCACGTCAAGGCCACCATGATGAAGGTCTCGCACCCCATCGTCTTCGGCCACGCCGTGAAGGTCTTCTACAAGGACGCGTTCGCCAAGCACCAGGAGCTCTTCGACGAGCTGGGCGTCAACGTCAACAACGGCCTCGGCGACCTCTACGACAAGATCGCCACGCTGCCCGCGAGCAAGCACGAGGAGATCGTCAAGGACCTGCACGCCTGCCACGAGCACCGCCCGGAGCTGGCGATGGTCGATTCGGCGCGCGGCATCTCCAACTTCCACTCGCCGTCCGACGTCATCGTCGACGCCTCCATGCCCGCCATGATCCGCGCCGGTGGCAAGATGTACGGTGCCGACGGCCGCACCAAGGACACCAAGGCCGTGATGCCGGAGTCCACCTTCGCGCGCATCTACCAGGAGATCATCAACTTCTGTAAGACCAACGGCGCCTTCGATCCCCGCACCATGGGCACCGTCCCGAACGTCGGCCTCATGGCGCAGAAGGCGGAGGAGTACGGCAGCCACGACAAGACCTTCGAGGTCCCGGCCGCCGGCACCGCCAACATCGTCGACAACGCCACCGGCGAGGTCATCCTCTCCCAGGAGGTGGAGGAGGGCGACATCTGGCGCATGTGCACCGTGAAGGACGCCCCGATCCGCGACTGGATCAAGCTGGCCGTCAACCGCGCCCGCAATTCCGGTACGCCCGTGCTGTTCTGGCTGGACCCGTACCGTCCGCACGAGAACGAGCTCATCAAGGCGGTCAAGGCCGAGCTGAAGAACTACGACACCGAGGGCCTGGACATCCAGATCATGTCCCAGGTGCGCGCCATGCGCTACACCCTCGAGCGCGCGATGCGCGGCCTCGACACCATCGCCGCGACGGGCAACATCCTGCGCGACTACCTGACCGACCTGTTCCCGATCCTCGAGCTCGGCACGTCGGCGAAGATGCTGTCGATCGTCCCGCTCATGGCGGGCGGCGGCATGTACGAGACGGGTGCCGGCGGCTCGGCGCCCAAGCACGTCAAGCAGCTCACCGAGGAGAACCACCTCCGCTGGGATTCGCTGGGCGAGTTCCTCGCGCTCGCGGTGAGCTTCGAGGACATGGGCATCAAGAACGAGAACGCCGCCGCGAAGGTCCTGGCGACCACCCTGGACGCCGCCACCGGCAAGCTCCTCGAGAACAACAAGGCCCCGTCGCGCAGCACCGGCGAGCTGGACAACCGCGGCAGCCAGTTCTACCTGGCGCTGTACTGGGCGCAGGAGCTGGCCGCGCAGACCGAGAACCCGGAGTTGGCCGCGAAGTTCGCGCCGCTCGCGAAGGCGCTCACCGAGCACGAGGCCACCATCGTGGAGGAGCTGCGCGCGGTCCAGGGCGAGCCCGCCGACATCGGCGGCTACTACTACCCGGACCCCGAGAAGATGTCGAAGGTGATGCGCCCCAGCGCGACCTTCAACGCGGATCTGGCGTCGCTGGACGACTGATCGTTCCGTCTCGACGGGCATCGCCGACCCTGGTCGGCGGTGCCCGTTCCGCTATCGCGGGACGGGTGCGGCGAGCGCGACGACCATGTCGATGACGGTCTCGAGGTCGGCGGCGGACCGCGCGGGGTCGGGGCTCGCGACGTGCTGCAGGATCAGGCCGTCGACGGCGCCGAGGATGACCCGCGCGAGCCGGTCGAGCGGGACGGCGCTGGTCTCGTGCGCGCGGTCGGCCGCCTCCGCGCACCATTGCTGCACCGCGGCGGCGTAGCGCTCGTACTGCAGCCGCGCCAGGTCCTCGAGGCCCGGCGTCCGCAGGGCGTGCGTGACCAATTCGTACTGCAGGACCTGTAGCTCACGTTCGTCGGCGACCAGGGCCGCCCAGAAGTTCCGCACGCCGTTGCGGATCGCGTGGGCGAGCCCGGCGTCGGTCTCGGCCGTGCGGCGGAGAACATCGGAGATGTCGTCGACGACGCGCTCGATGACGGCCTGGAGCAACTGCTGCTTGCTCGGGAAGACGTGCTGCAGCGTGCCCAGCGGGATCCCGGCCTCGGCCGCGACCGCGCGCAGGCTCGTCTTGGCGACCCCGTCGCGGATCAGGACCGCGCGGGCCGCCGCGACGATCTGCGGGCCGCGCACCGCGGACTCGACGTAGGGCATCCGGCCTCCGGTCTCCAGGGATGGGTGTCCAGCAAAGCACACCGAGTTCCGGTCGAGGTCTCGACACAGGGGTGTGACTCGGCTTACAGTGCATAAAGCAAGTCATACGACTGACTGAAAATGAGGAGCGGGACATGACGGATGTGGACGTGATCGTGGTGGGTGCCGGCCTGGCGGGTCTCTCGGCTGCGCGGCGGTTGACGGCGGCGGGGCGCACGGTGCGGGTGCTCGAGGCGCGTGACCGCGTCGCGGGCCGCAACCACGGGGGTTTCCTCAGCGACGGGACGCCGGTGGAGCTGGGTGGGCAGTGGATCGGGCCCGACCAGAGCGCTGCGCTCGACCTGGTGGCCGAGCTCGGGCTGGAAACCTTCCCCTCCTACGACGACGGTGACGCGATCACCTTCGTGGACGGGCGTGCCGTCCGGTACGCCGACGAGACCTTCGGCCTCGACGAGGTGTCGTTGGCCGAGGTGGGACGCCTGTGGGTGGCGATCGAGACCCTCGCCGCCGGCGTCGACCCCGCCGAGCCCTGGGCGGCCGACGGTGCCGCCGACCTGGACCGGCACAACGTCGACACCTGGGTGAGCGCGAACACCGACAACGCCCTGGCCCGCGGCTTCTTCCGGATCATCGTGCCGGCCGTCTTCTCCGCGGAGACGGCGGAACTGTCCTTCCTGCACTTCCTCGCCTACATCCGCTCGGGGACGAGCCTGGCGATGCTGCTCACCACCCGCACGGGCGCGCAGGACTCCCGCGTGGTCGGGGGCACCCACCTGATCTCGGAGCGGATGGCGGCCGAGTTGGGGGAGTCGGTCGTCCTCGGCGCCGTGGTCCGCACGATCACGCAGGACGACGGAGGCGTCACCGTCGCCTACGAGAACGCCGACGGGACGCCGGGCGGCGCGGTCACGGCGGACGAGGTGATCGTGGCGATCCCGCCGACCCTGGCCGGCCGCATCCGCTACCTGCCGGCCCTGCCCTCGGCGCGCGACGGCCTCACCCAGCAGATCCCCGCCGGCTCGGTGATCAAGGTGCAGGTCGGCTACGACCGCCCCTTCTGGCGCGAGGACGGGCTCAGCGGCTTCGTCATCAGCCTCGACGACGCCTTCAACGTGGTCCTCGACAACTCCCCGCAGGACGCGAGCTGCGGCGTGCTCGTCGGCTTCCTCGAGGGCGCCCACGCCCGCGCCGCGGAGCGGCTCAGCCCGGCCGAGCGACGCGCACTGGTTCTGGGCGCTCTGGTGAAGTACTTCGGGCCCGAGGCCGCGACCCCCTTCGACTACGTCGAGATGGACTGGTGCGCGGAGGAGTTCAGTCGCGGCTGCTACGGCGGACGGCTCGGCTGCGGGGTGTGGACGCAGTACGGCCACGCGCTCGCCGCACCCGTCGGGCGGATCCACTGGGCGGGCGCGGAGACCGCGAGCCGGTGGAACGGCTACATGGACGGCGCGATCCGCTCCGGCCGACGCGCCGCCGAGGAGATCCTCGCCCGGTCGCAGTAGCGGCTCAGAGGAAGCGCTTCGACTGCCCGTCGACGAAGGACATGAGCCGCTGATAGCCCGAGCCGGTGACCCGGACCAGCAGATCGAGTGCCACCGCGTCGGCGCCGATGAGGATGCGGCCGTGGTTCTTCTGCACGCCCTTGAGGATGGTGCGCGCCGCGGAGTCGGCCTCGGTGCGGGCGAGGTGCTGGTTGAAGAAGTCGGCGAACGAGGCCTGGTCCTGCCCCTCGGCCACGGTCGCGTTGTTGCAGATGTCGGTCTTGATCCCGCCGGGGTGCACGCAGCTCACGCCCACGTTGTGACCGCTCGAGAGCATCTCGATCCGGAGGGCCTCGGTGAAGCCGCGGACCGCGAACTTCGCGGCGTTGTAGGCGCTCTGGCCGCCGACGCCGAAGAGGCCGAAGATCGAGCTGGTGTTGGCGATGTGGCCGTCGCCGGAGGCGATCAGGTGCGGCAGGAAGGCCTTGGAGCTGTTCACCACGCCCCAGAAGTCGACGTCCATCATCCGGTCGTAGTCCTTGAAGGAGGTCTTCTCGACGCTCGCGTGGTGCGCGATGCCGGCGTTGTTGAAGACGAGGTTGACCACGCCGTAGTGCTCGGCGACCTCGTCCGCGTAGGCGAGGATCTGTTCGCGCTCACCGACGTTGACGACCTTGGTGTGCACGTCGGCGCCCAGGGCGCGCGCGTCCTCGGCGGTCTTCTCCAGGCCGGCGGCGTCGTAGTCGCAGAGCGAGAGCTTCGCGCCCTGTCTCGCCAGTTCGAGCGCGAGCTCGCGGCCCATGCCGGAGGCGACGCCGGTGACGACGGCGACCTTGCCGTGGAAGTCCTTCATACGATTACTCCTGGTTCTCCATGACCCGCGCGAGGAACGCGGCGGCGTCGTCGGCGGCCGCGTACACGGTGCCGAAATGGTCGGTGGGATAGAGCTTCAGCGTGACCGGTTGCCGGTGCAGGGTCAGTGCCGCGGCCAGCGACAGTCCGGACGCGACCGGTACGTCGATGTCGGTGAGGCCGTGGCCGAGGAAGATCGGCCGGTCGTAACCCTGCGTCGGCGTGCCCATGTGCGCGTGCAGGGCGTCGTAGATCCCGGGGACGCTGCGCAGGGGCGCGGTGACCCAGGTGCTGATCTTCGCGCCGCGCACCGCCTCCCGGGTGTCGTACAGGCTCAGCCGCTCGGCGAGGCCCACGATCCGTCGGCCCTCGTCGCTGAGCAGGGCGTCGATCCCGAGGTCGGGCCGGGCGTCGCGGATCCCGGCCAGGATGTACGCGGTGTAGACGTTGGTCAGCGGCGGCAGCGCGATCGGGGGGAAGGAGGGCCGCAGGAACTGCACGACGCGCTCGATGTTCGCCGGCGTGCCGGTCGCGACCGTCCCGCGCAGGTCGAGGTCGTAGCCCGCGCCGAACTCGGCGGCGTAGCGGGCGCCGTTCATGGCCGCGCCCGCGCCCTGCGACTGGCCGACGAGGGCCCACCGTCGGGCGAGCGGAAGACCGAGCTGCCTTGCGGCCTGCACCGAGTCGATGAGATTGTGCGCCTCGACCTTCCCGTTCAGGTAGCTCATCAGGCCGGGCGTGCCCATGCCCGCGTAGTCGGTGGCGACCACCGCGTAGCCGTGCCGCAGCCAGTGCCCCAGGTAGAACTGCTGCCGCTCGGACTGGGGCTGGGCCGACGGGGTCGCGTCGTCGCACAGTCCGACGGTGCCGTGCGCCCAGGCCACCACGGGCCATCCGGCCGCGGGCGCGTCCCCGTCGGGCAGGAACAGCGACGCGGTGCTCACGGCGTCCCCGCGCTGGTTGGTGGTCGAGTAGAGAAACCGGTACGCCTGCGCCGCCTCGTCGAGGCCGAGCCCCGCGGCGAGCGGCACCCGGTCGATCGGCGTGCCGGCGGGCAGCGCGGGGCCGGAGTACGCGCGCGCGTCGAGGCCCGACCAGTTCGGCGGACCGATGGGGGTGACGGGGTCGGGCGTGGCGAGGCCGCGGAGCAGGCCGCCGACGCGGCTGGTCAGCGCGCGCGGCAGGGCGGACGGCGTGATCGGCACCACGCCAACCTGACAGTCGCGCGCGGCGTCCGCCGTCGGGTGCCGGGGGATCGCGAGGGAGCAGACCGTGGCCACCGCGCAGACGCCGAGGCAGAGCAGGATCGTCGCCGTGTAGGCGCCGGCCGAGGGCGTTTCGACGGGGCCGGCCGGGGTCGCGGTGATCACCGTGCCGCCGGTCAGCACCATCGCGACGACGGCCGTGGCCATCGAAGTGCCGACCGAGCGCATCAGTGCGTTGACGCCGTTCGCCTCGCCCGTCTGCTCGACCGGAACCACCGCCATGATCAAGGCGGGCATCGCCGAATAGGCGATGCCGAGGCCCGCCCCGACCAGCGCGCTCGACGCCAGGATCCAGACCCAGCTCACGGTCCACGGCCCGGCGATCGCGAGGAGCAGCACCAGATAGCCCCCGGCGATGACCACGGCGCCCACGGCGAGCGAGATCCGGGCGCCGCGCCGGTCCGTGATCCACGAGCTGACCCGGGAGAAGGCGAACATCACCAGGCCGCTCGGCATGAGGACGAGGCTCGCCTCGACCATCCCGAGGCCCAGCCCGGCGGGTGTCTGCTCCGGTGCCATGAGCACCTGGATCGGCATCATCTGCATGGCGTAGAAGGCGAAACCGGTGGCGATCGACGCGGCGTTGGTGAGCAGGATCGGCCGGTACAGCAGCGTGCGCACATCGATGAGGGCGTTCGGGATGTGCAGCTCGTACCGCCACCACGCGGCGCCCGTGACCAGGAAGGCGGCGAACAGGCCGAGCGTCAGCGGGTCGGTCCAGCCCCACTCCGACGCCTTGGAGAGGGGGAGCAGAACGAAGGTCAGGACGGCGGTGAGGCCGACGGTGCCGACCGCGTCGAAGCTGCCGCCGGGGTCGGCGGGGCCCTCCGGGACCGACCGCAGGATCGCGGCGCCGCAGGCCACGGCCGCGAGCGCGCACGCCCAGAACAGCGCGTGCCAACTGACGTGTCGCGCGATCGACGCGGCGAAGGGCAGTCCCAGGGCGCCGCCGACGCCCAGGGAGGCGCTCATCGTGCCCACTGCGGAGCCGAGCCGCACCGCCGGGACGATGTCGCGAAGGATGCTGATCCCGACGGCGATCGCGCCGATGCCGAGCCCCTGCAGGCCACGGCCGATCAGGAAGGGCAGGAACGCGCTCGAGAGGGCGCAGACCGTCGAGCCCGTCGCGACCGCGGCCATGGTGCCGAGCAGCACGCGGCGCTTGCCGAACATGTCGCCGAGGCGCCCCGCGATAGGTGTCCCGACCGCCCCCACGAGGAGGGTGATCGTGAGGGTCCAGGAGGCGTTGGTCGGCGACGTGCCGAGCATGCCCGGCAGCTGGGGGATCAGCGGCACGATGATCGTCTGCATGAGCGCGACCACGATGCCCGCGGCGCACAGCACGGCGACCGCGGCGCGGGGATATGACTCGGACAGGGCTGTGCCTTCGTGATCGGCGGTGGGCAGGTAGCAATCCTAACAATGCCCGGCGGAGGTGACTTCCGCGTAGCCCGCGGCACCTGATTGGATCGTCGAATGCTCGTCGCCCTGCTCTCGTTCGCAGCCGCCTCCGCCGTGCTCGTCATCGTGCCCGGACCCGACACCCTCGTCGTGGTGCGCGGTGTGGCGCAGGGCGGCCGCGGCACCGGGCTGCGCACCAGCCTCGGGGTGCTCAGCGGCCTCGTCATCTGGGTGCTCGCCGCGGTGCTCGGGCTCTCGGCGATGCTCAAGGCCAGTGAATACGGCTACACCGCGCTCAAGGTGGTCGGCGCCGCGTACCTGATCTACATGGGCGTGCAGTCCCTGCGCGCGGTGATTCGCGGTACGGCGCTGGGGGAGCGGCCGGCCGCCCCGATGGAGACGTCGTGGCGCACGGGCGGCTTCGCCGCGGGCTTCCTCACCGACCTGCTCAACCCGAAGATCGGTGTCCTGTTCGTGAGCCTGCTCCCGGGCTTCGTGCCCAGCGGCTACTCGGTGACCTGGACGACGCTCGCCCTGGGCGGCGTTTACATCGCGCTGACGGCGGTCTACTGCGGCGTGTTGATCGCTGCCGCCGGCACGGTGACCCGCTGGATGCGGACGCCCCGCACCCGGCGGATGCTGGACGGCGTCGCGGGGGTCGCACTCATCGGCTTCGGCGCGAAGCTGGTCACCGAGCGGTAGCCGCCCGCACGCCGGCGATGCCGGACACGAGCGTGCCGAGGTCGACGAGGACCTCCGGGGCGCGTCCGTCGAGCGGCACGCGCCAGATGCGCCCGCCGAGGTCGGAGACGTAGGCGAGCCCGGACGCGGCGTCGACGGCCAGGCCGATGGCCTCGTCGAAGCCGCGCGCCAGGATCTCCGGAGCGGCCCCGCGCGTGCCGACCGCCGGGAGCGGGGCCCGGTTGAGCGAGTTGCCGTCGGGGGCCGCGCCGCGGTCGGTCCAGTACAGGGTGTCGCCGACGATCTCCAGGTCGATCGGCTCGGGCAGGCCGTCCCACAGCGTCTCGACGTCGGGGCGGTCGTCCGGCGACGCGCCGGCGGGGAGCTCGAGGCCGGCGCGCAGGATGCGTCCGCGGCCGCCCTTCGCGGGCCCCTTCTGCGTCCAATAGAGGTGGCCGCGCGCGGGATCGACGGCGACGCCCACACACTCGGCGAGGCGGTCGGGCTCGGGGGCGTTGACGACGAGGTCGCGCAGACCGGTGCCGTCCGTCCGGACCGAACTCACCCGGCACCCCTCGCGGTCGGCCCAGTAGAGGGTGCCGGCCCCGTCGGACGCGAGCTGCTTCCCGGTGGTCATCGCGCCCGCCGGCACGAGGTCGTGCCGGTCGGTGCCGTCGACCCGGATCGAGTGGACGCCGCCCGTGCGCCCCGAGTAGTCCAGGCTCGCCTCGCCGGAGCGCTCCGGATCGCGGACGGGGCGCCCCATCGTGGTCCAGTAGATCCGGCCGTCCTCCAGGACGATCCCGTCGGGCGAGGCCCCGGCCTCGTCGGTGTAGACGGTCTCGACGGCACCGTCGGGGAGCGAGACCCGGAGGATCGTCCCGTTACGGATACCGAGGGCGAGAAGTCCTTCGAACATGGAACTTATTCTACGGCGGGGTGCCCGGTGCGGGCCGCCGCTCACGGTGTGATCTTCGAGACCGGCTGCACGCCGAACAGCGTCTCCTCCGAGCGGACGAGGTACTCCTCGAGCAGGTCCGCCGCCGTGTCGCCGCGGCCCGCCAGGAAGGTCTCGAGGATCGTGACGTTGTCGTCGAGGAACGGGGCGTGCAGGAATTCGGGTTCCGCGATCGCCCCGAACGCGAGACGGAGCTCGGCCAGGATCGAGTCGAGGACCGCGTCGAGCCGGGGGCTGTCGCTGAGGCCGACGATCGCGCGGTGGAACGCGAGGTCGGCCGTGCCGACCGCCTGCCAGTCGCCGAGGCGGGCCGCCGCCTGAGCGGTCGCGACCGCATCGCGCATCCGGACCGCGCCGGGGTGGTCCGGTCCCGCTGCCCGGAGCGCCGGCGGTTCGACGGTGCGCCGGACCAGGTAGATGTCCCGCACCGACGCCCGGGTGGGGGTGGTGACCCGGGCGCCGCGGTTGGCCTCGTGCACGATCAGCCCCTCATGGGCGAGCGTGCGCATCGCCTCGCGCAGGGTGTTTCGGGAGACGCCGAGCTCCGCGGCCAGGCGCTCCTCGCGCAGCGGATCGCCCGGCCGCAGCGCGCCTTCGACGATCGCGCGACGCAGGTCGTCGGTGGCCTCCGTGGCGGCGTGGCCGCGCTGTCTGCCTGTGCTCACGGCTCGATCGTACGGAGCGGCACGAAATTTTGTTGAACAAATCGGTCGCCGGCTAGTGACAGATTGTTCAACAATCATCTATGGTGTGGATCACACCAGCGCCGACCGCCCGACCGAGAAGAGACCACCATGTCCACCGATCAGCCCGCGCCGGGCGCCGCGCAGAAGGGCGCCGTCAAGGCGTACATCGCCAGCCTCACCGGCACCTCCCTCGAGTACTACGACTTCGCGCTGTACTCCGTCGCGTCCGCGCTCGTCTTCCCGCACGTCTTCTTCCCCGCGGAGGACCCGTTCATCGGGCTCCTCCTCTCGTTCTCGACCTTCGCCGTCGGCTACTTCGCGCGCCCGATCGGCGGCGTGGTGTTCGGCCGCCTCGGCGACCGTATCGGCCGCAAGAACGTGCTGGTCGCGACGCTCCTCCTGATCGGTGTCGCAACGGTCCTCATCGGCGTACTGCCGAGCTACGCCACCCTCGGCGTGATCGCCCCGACGATCCTCGTGCTACTGCGGTTCGCGCAGGGCGTCGGCGTCGGTGGCGAGTGGGGCGGCGCGGTGCTGCTCTCCAGCGAGTTCGGCGACCCGCGCAAGCGCGGCTTCTGGGCCTCCGCGGCGCAGATCGGCGTGCCCGTCGGCAATCTCATGGCGAACGGCGTCCTCGCCCTGGTCGCGGCCCTGCTCACCGAGGACGCCTTCCGCGACTGGGGCTGGCGGATCGGCTTCCTGCTCTCGGCCGTGCTCGTCGTGTTCGGGCTCATGATCCGGCTCAAGCTGGAGGAGACCCCCGTCTTCCAGGCCATCGCCGAGCGCGCGGAGCAGCCGAAGGCCCCGATCTCCGAGGTGCTGCGCGGGCACCCGCGGGCGCTGCTCGCCGCGGCGCTCTCGCGGATCTGCCCCGACGTCCTCTACTCGCTGCTCACCGTCTTCCTCGCCAGCTACGCCACGAAGGAACTGGACTTCCCGACGAGCCACGTGCTGACGGCGGTGCTCACCGGTTCCGCCGTGCAGGTCTTCGCCATGCCGCTCGCCGGCGCGCTCACCGACCGGTTCAACCGGCGCCTCGTCTACGGCGTCGGCGCGGTCCTCACCGCGGCGTGGGTCCCGGTGCTGTTCCTCATGATCCAGTCCGGCAGCCGCGTCCTGCTGACGCTCGGCGTCGTCGTCGGAATGTCGCTGCACGCGCTGATGTACGGCCCGCAAGCGGCGTTCATCACCGAGCAGTTCCCCGCCCGCCTGCGGTACGTGGGCAGCTCCCTGGCGTACACCTTCGCGGGGGTCGTGGGCGGCGGTATGGCGCCCCTCATCTTCACGGTGCTGTTCCGGTGGACCGACTCGTGGGTGATCATCGCCGTGTACGTCGCGGTTACCGCCGTCGCCACCGTCGCGGGCATGGTCATCGGCCGCGATCCCGCGCCGGAGGAGGAGCTGGAGCTGCTGGCCGACGCCCCGGACGGTGTCGATGTTCCGCGCTGACGTCCGTCGCTTCGGCGCGCGCGCCGTCCGGGTTCGGGTGGACCCCGGCACCGTCGAGGCGCTCCGCGCCAGCCTGGCCGCCGAGCCGTTGCCGGGGCAGTTGGAGCTCGTCGCCGGGGCTGAGTCCGTCACGGTCCGCTTCGACGGTGCAGGATCGGCCAGGCGGGGTGAACGCCGGCTCGTGGACATGACGCCCCCGGAGGCCGTCCCGCTGGACGGGCCGCTCGTCGAGATCGAGGTCGTCTACGACGGCGAGGACCTGCGCGACGTCGCCGAGCAGCTCGGCACCGACGAGGCGGGCGTCGTGCGGATGCACACCACGCGCGCCTGGCACGTCGGCTTCCTCGGCTTCGCGCCCGGTTTCGCCTACCTCCGCTCGACGGAGCCGGTGCAGGAGATCGCGCGCCGGGCCTCGCCGCGGGTGCGGGTGCCGGCCGGCGCCGTCGGGCTGGCGGGGGAGTACAGCGCGGTGTACCCGCGCACCTCGCCGGGCGGCTGGCAGCTCATCGGCCGCACCGACGCCGAGCTCTGGTCGCTCGACCGCGACCCGCCCGCGCTGCTCGTCCCGGGCGCGCGGGTGCGGTTCACCGCGGTCCGCGCGCGGATCGCGGTCCCGGCGGGGCCGCCACCGAGCCTGCCCGTACCGCGCGCGGGCCGGGGCCTCGTCGTGCGCGAGACGGGACTGCAGAGCCTCGTCGAGGATCTCGGGCGGCCCGGTCGCGCGGCTATCGGGGTCACCCGATCGGGCGCCGCCGACCGGGGCGCGCTGCGTAAGGCCAATCGGCTCGTCGGCAATCCGTCCGGCGCAGCCGGCATCGAGAACGCCGGGGGCGGGCTGGAACTCGTCGCCGCGGGGGAGCAGGTGCTCGCCGTGACCGGCGCTGAGGCCGCTCTCGTCGTCGAATCGCCGGACGGGCGATGGCGCACCGTCGAGCGCGGTCGTCCCTTCGCCCTCGACGACGGCGACCTACTCGAGATCGGGCCGGTGACGGCCGGCCTGCGCGTCGTGATCGCCGTGCGCGGCGGTGTCGACGTGCCGCCCGTGCTGGGCAGCCGCAGCACCGACACCCTCGCGCATCTCGGGCCCGCCGCGATCGCCGCGGGTGACGTGCTGCCCGTCGGGCGCGCGCCGCGCACCGTCGTCGGGGAGCCGGAATCCCTTCCCGCCGTCCCGGACGGGAGTTCTCCGACGGTGCTCGACGTGCTGCACGGGCCCGACGCGGAGATCTTCCCCGCTGGCGCGTGGGAGCACCTGCTCGAGGAGCACTGGGAGGTCACGCCCCACAGCGACCGCGTCGGCGTGCGGCTCGCGGGGCAGCCGCTCGCGCGCGCCGACGGCGAGGTGCAGAGCCAGGCGCTCGTGCCCGGCGCGATCCAGGTCCCGCCGTCCGGCGAGCCGGTCGTCTTCGTCGTCGACCACCCGACGACCGGCGGCTATCCGGTGCTCGCCGTCGTGGCGGAGCACCACCTGGACCGGCTCGCGCAGCTGCCGCTCGGATCGCCGGTGCGGTTCGCGGCGACGAACGCGACGCCCGATGGGTGAGTGAAAGCGCCGGTCCGCAGCGCCGGGATGTGGTTACGTCGGGTCACGAGCGGTTCCGGAAGGACCGCTCGGTCGACTCGGAGCACCACCGGAAGGACCCATGAGGAAGATCGCAGCTCGACGGACCATCGGCGTCGTCGCCGGCCTCGCGGCCGCATCCCTGATCGTCGCGGGGTGCGGGAACGGCGGCTCGAGCGAGGATGTGGCCGCCACCTCGGCTGCGGTGGCCTCGACGACGTCCGCCGGGGCGGGGACCGGCAGGCCGTCGGCGACGTCCGCCTCGGGCGCGTCGTCCGCCACGGCGTCTCATTCATCCACCGCGGCTGGCTCCTCGGCGAAGGCCCAGCCCGGCGCGGTGAAGGTCAAGGGGGCCGACGGCAGCGACGTGACGCTGACCGGCCCGATCGCCGCGAAATACTCGGCAGCGACGCAGGCGCAGCGCACCGCGCTGGGCGTGGTCCTGACCGGCGACCACAACGCCGGGACCCGCGACAGCGGTGTGATCTTCCAGCAGTTCAAGGGCGGCGTCATCACCGCGAAGAACGCCGCCGCCGGCACGCCCGCCTACATCACCTGGGGCCGGATCCGGGACGCCTGGAACATCGAGCGCGGCCCGGACGGCACGCCCTCCCCGAGCGGGGCGAACGGTTCCGCGGGGCCGCTGGGCGCCGTGACCAGCGACGAGACCACGTCGGGTGCGGTCAAGCAGACCACCTTCGAACACGGGAGGATCACCTTCAACACCCAGACCAAGAAGGTCGAGGTCACAGTCAACGGCAAGGTCGTCCCGGCGGGGCTGTAGGAGGCGACGGCATCTCGGGCGCAGACACGACTCAGCGGGAGAGGACGCCACTCGCGAGCCGCTCGGCCGTCTCGGCGACGGTGCGCCGCCACGTCGCGGGATCGACGGCGTGCGCCCCGGATCCGCCCGCGAACGCACTCGAGGCGACCAGGTCGGGTTCGAGGCCGCCGAGCACCTCGAGGCTCGCGAGCAACTGCTCCCCGTCGCTCATCCCCGGGATGTAGCCCGCGTTCCAGCGCCCGTCCGCGCCCCGGTAGAGCGTGTCGCCGGTGAACAGGTAGCGCGCACCGTCGGAACCGGTGACCAGGAAGGACGTGCTCCCGGGCGTGTGCCCGGGGGTCGGGACGATCTCGACGCCGTTCGCGTCGACGGTCCGGTCGGCGAGGAGGACGCCCGGGGTGGCGTGCTCGGCGACGCCGTCGAGGTCCAGCACCGGCGCGTGCAGGACGACGCCGAAGCGCTCGGCGATCGCGCCCAGCATCGGGCCCGCCTCGTCCTGGTGGCTGAGGTACTGGTGGGCGATGCCGCCGCGCTCGGCGATGGCTCCGAAGTCGGCGTCGTCGCCGGGGGAGTAGAACAGGACGTTCCCGCCGGTCCGGGGCGTCCAGAGGTAGGCGTGGGTCGTGAGACCCGGGAACGGGGAGTAGGTCGGGGTCTCGAGCAGGTCGGGCCGGATCGTGGTGAGCATCGGATGTCCTCTCGTCGGGTGTCTTCGACGGTAGGACCTCAATATTGATTCAGGTCAAGACCGGTTCCGGCGTCGGTCGCGGGCGCACCCGCCGTGCGGCCACCAGCAGGGCGACGCCCAGGGCGCAGCGCCACCACAGGAACGGGTCGATCGCCGCCCGTTCTGTGCCGCCCGCGCCGAGCGGGTTCGCCCACGGGATGACGAGCGCGGCGATCCCGGAGACCGCGATGCAGGCGGCGGTGAGGGCCGCCAGCCGCCGGCGGGAGCGCAGTAGCAGCAGGACCGCGAGGCTCATCAGGGCCATTCCGCTCACGTGCTCGACGTACGCCGCGATCGGATGCACGACGATGCGCGCCCGGGGCCCGTCCGGGAACTCGCCGGCGCTGCCGGGGAAGATCCCGACGCACGCGAGGGCGACGCCGTTGACCACCGCCAGTGCCACGGCGGCCCGGTCCCAGGGGCGGGGAAGGAGGGGGCGAACCGCGACGGCAGCTGCGATGCCGAGTGCGCCGACGAGCACGAACGCCGTGTTCATGAGTGGATGCCACGGAGAGCACACGAACCGGTCGGTCACCGCGAGCCCGCCGTCGCGGCTGAGATCGCCGAGGCATTCGGGTACGCCCAGATCGCTGATCATGTTGTCGGTCCAGCTGTAGGGGCGGGGCCACTGTCGGGCGACGATGAGCTCGGCGAGGAAGTAGGCGACGGTCGCGGTGAGCAGCGTCCCGGCGAGCCCCGCGCGGCGGCCGGTGAGAGACGCCACGGGATGGAATGAGGGCAGGGCCGAAGTCTTTAGCTGCATTCATTATTTCTACGCGACGGGTCCCGTTGCACGCTGTGGTGTGCATCTCGCTCGCGGCGTACGGTCGGAACCATGGCGAAGAAGAATCCGGGGCCGTCCGTGAAGGACGGTGAACTGTACGAAGAGCTCCGCGACAAGGGGGACTCGAAGGAGAAGGCCGCGCGGATCGCGAACGCCGCCGCGAACCGGGGGCGCTCGGCGGTCGGCGCCGCCGGCGGTCACTCCCGCGCGTACGAGGACTGGACCGTCGACGAACTGAAGGCGCGTGCGAAGAAGCTCGGTCTGACCGGGTACTCGTCGAAGCGCAAGGCCGCCCTGATCGACGAGCTCCGCAACCACTGAGGGCCGCGGCCCTCAGCGCCGATCACTCGGCCGTCGCGGGCACCGCCGCCCGGCCGGCGCGCGATCGGACGTCGAGCGCGAGGACCAGCTCGACGACCGGGCGATGGTGGGCTGTGATGACGTCGAGGACGGGGTTGATGAGGCCGCACAGGAGGCTGTAGCCGGTCCACCGGGCGGGTGCGATCGTGCGCGCAGCGCGGCGCTCGATCCCGCGGACGGTGCTCTCGCCCGCCTGCTCCGGCGTGATCCGGGCGGTCAGGAACGACGGGAGCAGGTCCGTCACCGCGGAGGCGAGCGGGTCCTCGTCGAAGCCGACCTTGACCATGTGGGTGTCGACGAAGCCGTAGTACACGACGCCGGCGGTCGCGCCGTAGGGCGCGAGCTCGACGCGGAGCGCGCGGCCCAGCTGCTCGACGCCCGCTTTCGCCACCGCGTACGGGGAGACGCCGACGCCGTTGACGAAGGCGTACACCGACGACGTGAGCAGCAGGTGGCCGCGGTTCTGCAGGACGTGCGGCATCGCGGCGAGCACGGTGTTGTAGACCCCGTGCAGGTTGACCGCGAGCACTCGGTCGAACTCCTCGGGAGCCATGCCCTGCACGGTGGCGCCGCGCGGCGCGATGCCCGCGTTCGCGACCACGACGTCGATCGCGCCGAAGCGCTCGGCGACGGCGGTGAAGGCATCGGCGAGACCTGCGCGATCGGTGACGTCGGCGGCGAGGCCGATCGCGCCGTCGCCGATCTCGGAAGCGGCCGCGTCGACGTCCTGCTGCCGGAGGTCGAGCACGGCGACCCGGGCGCCGCGGGCCGCAGCGGCCTTCGCGGTCCCGAGGCCGATGCCGCGCGCGGCTCCGGTGATGACGACGGTCCGGCCGGCGAGGTCGAGGTTCATGAGTGGGTTCTCCTTGGTGGTGGTCGTCAGCCCGCGAAGGCGTAGTCGGTGAGGGGGAAACGGCGGCTCTGCCACGCCGCCTCGACGGTCGTGGAGGCCCGGAACGGGACGTCGCCCTGCTGGGTGAAGTAGTAGCTGTTGGCGCCCGCGCCGCTGGGGTTCGAGAACACCTGCAGCGGCCTGCGCGCCAGGATCGAGTCCATGTACGACTCCTGGGCGGCCGTCGTGACCTCGGCGGTGGTCGCGGCGCGGCGGCGGGCCTCGTCGAGCACCCGGACGATGTGCGCGGCGCTGTTCTCGACCAGGGTGAAGAACGAGGATCCGTTGTACCCGTAGGGCCCGAAGACGGTGAAGAAGTTCGGGAAGCCCGCGGTCGCGACGCCCTGGTACGAGTGGAAACGGCCCGTCTCCCAGTGCTCGGCGAGGTCGGTGCCGTCCGCGGCGGTGAGCGCGTACGTGGGGAGCGCGTCGCGGTCGGTGACCTTGAAGCCGGTCGCGAGGATGAGCACGTCGAGGGGGTGCTCGGTGCCGTCGGCCGTGCGGATGCCGGTGGGCGTGATCGCCTCGATCGACGAGGTCTCGAGCGCGACGTTCTCGCGGTTGAAGGTCGAGAGGTACGAGTTGTGGAAGCTCGGCCGCTTGCAGCCGAGCGCGTAGGTGGGCGTGAGCTTCTCGCGCGTCGCGGGATCGGAGACCTGCATCCGGATGTAGTTGCGCGCCGCGACCTCGAGGACGTCGGTGCCGGGGATCCACTTGTGGAAGTGGGCGAGTACGGGGAAGGTCGCCTCCACGAACGCCTGGCTGGCGAGCCGGGCCGCCTGCCGGACTCCGGGGATCGCGGCCAGGCCGGTGCGGCCGACGCGGCCGAGCGGGAAGTCGGGCTTGGGGAGGCACCAGATCGGGGTGCGCTGGAAGACGGTGAGTCGCTCGGTCTCGGGGGCGATCTCGGGAATGACCTGGACGGCGGTGGCACCGGTGCCGATGATGCCGACGCGCTTGCCCGCCGTCGTGACGTCGTGGTTCCACCGGCTCGTGTGCATCGTCTCGCCCTCGAAGGAGTCGATGCCGTCGATCTCGGGGAGCTTCGGCTGGCTCAGCGGGCCGCCCGCGTGGATCAGCCAGCGGGCCGTGATCTCGCCCGTGCCGGTCGTGATCGTCCAGCGGGCGGTCGCCTCGTCGAACGACGCGGCATGGACGCGCGTGCCGAAGCGCAGCCGCGGGGCGAGGCCGTACTCGTCGACGATCTGCTCGGCGTAGGCGCGCAGTTCCCGGCCGGGCGCGTAGCTGCGCGACCACGTCGAGCGCTGCGCGAAGGAGAACTGGTAGCTGAACGACGGGATGTCGACGGCAACGCCGGGGTAGGTGTTCCAGTGCCAGGTGCCGCCGGGGCCCGCCGCATCGTCGACGAGGAGGACGTCGTCGAATCCCGCTCGGGCCAGCGCGATCGCGGTGCCGAGGCCGGAGAAGCCGGCGCCGACGATGACGATCTCATGGTGGGGGACCACGGGGAGCGGTGTATCGGGCACGACGGCCGCCTCATTTCAGATACGGAGAGTATTCGAATGCAGACTGTATCCCGATAGGATGGCCGGATGCAACGGTTGTCGCGGGCGGACGCCCAGTCGCGCACACGGGCGCTGATCGTCGCCTCGGCGACGGAACTGTTCCTCCGAGACGGGTTCACCGCGACCTCCCTCGAGGCCGTCGCGGCGCACGCGGGCTTCACGCGCGGCGCCGTCTACTCGAACTTCGCGAACAAGGTCAGCCTGGGAACGGCGGTCATCGACGGGCTCTACGAGGAGGAGACCGCGCGAGTCCTGGCGCTGGCCGAGGCCGCGCGGGACGACGGTCTCTCCGCGGTGATCGACTCCCTCGACGCGTGGGGCCGCACCATCGTGGGGGACCGAGCGTGGTTCCGGTTGGAGATGGCGGTCTCGGCCACGAGCGTCGCGGACGGCGAGCTGACGGCGGCGACCGCGTCGCGGTACGAGCGCATCCGTGCCGCCACGACGACGCTGGTACAGGAGCTGGAGGTGGCGCACGGGCTGAACCTCCCGGTCGATGCCGAGACGCTGGCGTTGGGACTGTTCAGCCTGATCCTGGGGCTGGGCATGCAGCGCGCGACCGATCCGACGGTGTCGACGGACGTCGTGGCGGTCTTCGTTCAACGGCTCCTGGGGGAGTAGCGGAGCAGCACGACGCCGCTGTCGAAGCGGCGCTGGTCGACGAGTTCGAGGTCGACGCGGATCCCGGTGGGCAGCCCCGCTTTCCCGCCGCCCACGACGATCGGCAGGACGTACAGCTGGACCTCGTCGATCAGGCCGGCCGCGAACGCCTGCGCGGCCAGATCGGCGCCGCCGATGAGGAGGTCACGGTCCGCGGCGGCCTTCAGGGTACGGACGTGATCGGGATCGAAGGCGCGCTCGATCCGGGTGTTCGCGGTCGACGGTGCCGCCTGGCTCGTGGAGTAGACGACCTTCGCGGGCGCGCGCCACGCGGCGGCGAACTCGGCTGCGGCAGGGGAGCGCCCGGCCAGGGAAGGGTCCGTCTCCCAGGCGGACATCATCGCGTAGAGGCGCCGGCCGTAGAGCAGCGTGCCGACGGATCGCATCAACGCGGTGTGCGCGGCGAAGACGTCGTCGTCGCCGGGCAGCCAGTCGAAGGCGCCGTCCTCGTCCTCGATGAAGCCGTCGAGCGAGACGTTCGTCGGATAGATCAGATCAGCCACCGGTGTGATTCTTCCGGGCTTCTCCGATGGTCGTGGGATGTTTCCGCGGCTTTCAGCAGCAGTTCGGGTCGAGCACCCTGCAGAGGGCGGTGAGTGCCTCGCGACGGGGGGAGTGGTGCATGCTCATGCCCTGTCGCTCGGAGGAGATGAAGCCGGCGGTGCGCAGCTGGCCGAGGTGGTGGCTGACTGTCGATTCCGCGAGGCCCACCGTCGACGCGAGTGAGCCGGTGGTGCACGGCTCGCCGCAGGTGAACAGCTGTGACAGCAACTTGACGCGGACCGGATCCGCGAGCGCCTTGAGACGCAGCGCCACGTCCAGTGCCGTCGCATCGTCGGCCGGCGTCGAGGCGACGGGGGCGCAGCAGACCGGATCGGTCATGTCGATGACGGGCAGCGTCTTGGGCATGGCGTCGATCGTACGCACCTCGTTGACATATGTCGAAGAGGTGGCGTAGAAAGATCCCGAAGCTGATTCGATATACGTCGCAGTCCTGGAGGTCGTCATCGATGTCGCGCACGCAGCTCGCCCTGAACGTCGATGACTTGGATGCGGCGATCGCCTTCTACACCACGCTGTTCGGAATCGCACCGGCGAAGGTCAAGCCCGGCTACGCCAACTTCGCGGTCGCCGATCCGGCACTCAAACTGGTGCTGATCGAGAATCCCGGCCAGGGCGGCACGCTCAATCACCTCGGTGTCGAGGTCGAGTCCAGCGACGCGGTGCACGCCGAGATCGCGCGCCTGACGGATGCCGGGATGTTCACCGAGGAGGAGATCGGTGCGACCTGCTGCTTCGCCACCCAGGACAAGGTGTGGGTGACCGGCCCCGATGGGGAGCGGTGGGAGGTCTACACCGTCCTGGCCGATACGGAGACCTTCGCCGGCGAGCGGGTCGCCGCGACTGCGGCGTGCGACCGCGGCCCGCGGTGACCGCGCCCGTCGCGGACCGTCGGGTCGCACAGCGGCTGTCCATCCTCGACCGGTTCCTGCCGGTGTGGATCGGCGTCGCCATGGTCGCCGGCCTGCTGCTCGGCCGGATGATCCCGGGCCTGAACACCGCCCTGGAGAAGATCCAGGTCGACGGCGTCTCCCTGCCGATTGCGCTCGGGCTGCTCATCATGATGTACCCGGTGCTGGCGAAGGTCCGTTACGACCGCCTCGACACCGTCACCGGCGACCGCAAGCTGCTCCTCGGCTCGCTCCTGTTGAATTGGGTCCTCGGACCGGCGCTGATGTTCGCCCTCGCGTGGATGTTCCTGCCCGACCTCCCCGAGTACCGCACCGGGCTGATCATCGTCGGCCTCGCCCGGTGCATCGCCATGGTGATCATCTGGAACGACCTCGCGTGCGGCGATCGGGAGGCGGCCGCGGTGCTCGTGGCGCTGAACTCGGTGTTCCAGGTGATCATGTTCGCGGTCCTCGGCTGGTTCTACCTCTCGATCCTGCCGGGATGGCTCGGCCTCGAACAGGCGACGATCAGTACCTCGCCGTGGCAGATCGCGAAGTCGGTGCTGATCTTCCTCGGCATCCCGCTGCTGGCCGGCTATCTGTCGCGTCGGATCGGGGAGAGGACCAAGGGCCGCGACTGGTACGAGTCGACATTCCTCCCGCGCATCGGCCCGTGGGCGCTGTACGGCTTGCTGTTCACCATCGTCGTCCTGTTCGCGCTGCAGGGGGAGCAGATCACCTCCCGCCCGTGGGACGTCGCGCGGATCGCGCTGCCGCTCCTGGTGTACTTCGCCGTGATGTGGGGCGGCGGGTACCTGCTCGGCGCCGGGATGGGGCTCGGCTACGAGCGCACCACGACGCTCGCGTTCACGGCTGCGGGCAACAACTTCGAGCTCGCGATCGCCGTCGCGATCGCCACCTACGGCGCGACGTCCGGGCAGGCGCTGGCCGGCGTCGTCGGGCCGCTGATCGAGGTCCCGGTCCTTGTCGGGCTCGTGTACGTCTCGCTGGCACTACGGAAGCGATTTCCGCTGAGTCCATCCACCGCGGTAGACACGTCCAGGAGCGTGAACTGATGCCCAGCACCGACACCCGCAGGCCGAGTGTGCTGTTCGTGTGTGTGAAGAACGGCGGCAAGTCCCAGATGGCCGCCGGCCTGATGCGGAAGACCGCCGGCGATGCCGTCGAGGCGCACTCGGCCGGGACGCGGCCCGGCAACGCGGTCAACGGCCTGTCCGCCGAATCCCTGGCCGAGGTGGGCGTCGACATCACCGGCGAGACGCCGAAGGCGATCGACCCCGGTGTGATCGCGCGCGTGGATCTGGTGGTCGTCCTCGGCCGCGAAGCGGTCGTCGAACCGCCCGCGGGGGTACGACTGGTCACCTGGGACACCGACGAGCCCTCCGAGCGGGGCATCGACGGGATCGAGCGGATGCGGCTCGTCCGCGACGACATCGCCGCCCGCGTCGTCGCGCTGGCCGCCGAACTCACCGGGGACCGGTCAGTTGCCTCGTAATGTCATAATGTAGATTATCGGTGGATTGGGGGGGATTCGTCGGTGACGGTCGGCGATCCGCCGCCTACGGCTTCCTTGCCGCGGTCTTGCATCCGCGGGTAACGGCGATGGTCGCTCGGCGCCGTGAATTTGAGCCCCGCGTTCTCCGGGCGGTGAATCCATGGTGAACCCACCGTCGGCATGCACACCGCGCTTCTCGGGCCATCGACATCGACCGACCGCCGTACGTCGACGCCTGTGCGACGCACGACCGCCTTTGGGCTGAGTTCGTCGTCTCTCGCCCGCGAGCTCACTTCAGGCCCGGGCAACGATGTCGCGACGTCGCCTCCGGCGTCCCGGTCGGGCTGGCCGACCTCATGTTTACGTCACTGTGACGTATATACCGTGGTGGACTCGCGAGGTTCGGAGGCTCGTTCGCGTTCGCTCCGAGAATGTTCTCAACAATGGCGGAAATGGACATCCTGCCGCGCCTATTGCAATAGCAAGCGGCTCTCTCCTACTCTTGTGGCGCACGTTGAAACGCGGCGCGAATGGGGAATTCGTTCGTGTGGGCAAGGAGGAATTATGGGTAGGCATAGCCATGAGGAAGTCGTGGCCGCTCCGCGGGACATCTCCCTCGAAGAGACCGTGCAGTTCCGCCTCCCCGGCCTCAGTCTCGACCGCCCGACCTCTGCGCTGGCCAGTTCCGATACGCGTCAGATGGCCATAGATTCAATTTCACGCATGATTGATTTGATTGACATGATCGACAATGCGCCGAATCCCCGGGCGGCCCGGCGCGCCGCGCACCGCGGCTCGCTCGTGAACTTCCGTCAGATCGCCACGGCCGGAAACCGATTCGCGCATGCCGCCGCGACCCGCATGCGGCACCCGATCGGCGGTCGACACCGGCTCACAGGAGAATCTGCCGACGACACCCGGCTTCCTGCGGGGAACATTAACCATCGGTGGTCGGATAACGCTATTGTTAACACCATGACCAATGATGACCTCTCCGTCCTCAAGCGCGCTCAAGAACTCGTCCGCAAGCACGACGAGGAGCAGCGCGCCCAGCGAGTCGAGCGTGAAGGCCGGGTGCGCCAGACGGGCTCGCTGATCGCCACCTATAGCGCCGACTGTGCGCTCCGCCTCGCGGAGCTGCTGGACTTCTCCACGAAGGACGGCCCCGTCGACAAGATCAAGTGGCAGCTGTCGGCCTCCGGCGAGAAGCTGATCTCGTTCAACCCCGAGGACAACGACCTGATGGTCGACATGCATCGCATGCCGATGCTGGTCACCAACGTCGAGGGCTACACCGTGGGCGTGCAGCACCTACTGGGCACCGACGTCTACGCCTTCGGCCTCACCGACGGTGGGGACAACTGGAGCGGCTTCGAGGACCTCGAGGGCTTCGGTCGCGCCACCCTCACCCCGGGCAACCGCTACAAGTGGGGCGAGGTCTTGCTCTCCCAGTACAACGAGTGACACGCTCCCCCGTCCGCTGAGCCGAGCACACCTGCAAGGGGTGCTCGGCTCTTCTCTTCGCCGGGGTCCCGCGCCGGTACGCTGGTGCGGTTGCCGTACGAGGTCATCAGGAGCGTTCATGCCGCAGTCCGTCCCGCACGCCGCCGACAGCCACGAGAGGATCCGCGTCCACGGGGCGCGCGAGAACAATCTCAAGGACGTCAGCATCGAGCTCCCCAAGCGCCGGCTGACGGTGTTCACGGGCGTCTCCGGGTCCGGCAAGAGCTCGCTCGTCTTCGGCACCATCGCCGCGGAGTCGCAGCGACTGATCAACGAGACGTACAGCGCCTTCGTGCAGGGCTTCATGCCGACGCTCGCCCGGCCCGATGTGGACGTCCTCGACGGGTTGACCACCGCGATCATCGTGGGCCAGGAGCGGATGGGATCCGACCCGCGCTCCACGGTGGGCACCGCCACCGACGCCAACGCCATGTTGCGGATCCTGTTCAGCCGGCTCGGTGACCCGCACATCGGCTCCCCGCAGGCCTACTCCTTCAACGTCGCCTCGGTCAGCGGCGCCGGCGCCGTCAAGCACGACAAGGGCGGCCGGGAGGTCAAGGAGAAGGTCAGCTTCAGCATCACGGGCGGCATGTGCCCGCGGTGCGAGGGCCGGGGCAGCGTGACCGACATCGACCTCACCGCCCTCTACGACGACAGCAAGTCGCTCGACGACGGCCCGTTCACCATTCCCGGCTACAGCATGGACGGCTGGCAGGGCCGCATCTACCGCGGCAGCGGCTTCTTCGACACGGCCAAGCCCATCGCGAAGTACAGCAAGCGCGAGCTGAACGACCTCCTCTACAAGGAGCCCACCAAGATCAAGGTCGAGGGGATCAACCTCACCTACGAGGGCATCATCCCCAAGATCCAGAAGTCGTTCCTGTCCAAGGACGTCGAGGCGATGCAGCCGCACATCCGTGCCTTCGTCGAGCGCGCCGTCGCGTTCAGCACCTGTCCTGAGTGCGACGGTACGCGGCTCTCGGAGCTCGCGCGGTCCTCGAAGATCGGCGGCACGTCCATCGCCGACTGCTGCGCGATGCAGATCAACGAGCTCGCCGAGTGGATCCGTACCGTCGACGATCCCTCGGTGGCGCCGCTGCTCGAGAACCTCCAGCAGACCCTCGACTCCTTCGTCGAGATCGGGCTCGGATACCTCTCCCTGGACCGCCCCGCGGGCACGCTCTCGGGCGGCGAGGCGCAACGCACCAAGATGATCCGGCACCTCAACAGCTCGCTGACCGACATCACCTACGTCTTCGACGAGCCCACCATCGGCCTGCATCCGCACGACATCGCGCGCATGAACGGCCTGCTGCTGCGGCTGCGCGACAAGGGCAACACCGTCCTCGTCGTCGAGCACAAGCCCGAGGCCATCGCCATCGCCGACCACGTCGTCGACCTCGGACCCAAGGCCGGCACCGCCGGCGGCGAGATCGTCTTCGAGGGCACCGTCGACGGCCTCCGCGCGGCCGGCACGCTCACCGGGCGCCACCTCGACGACCGGGCCCGCCTCAAGGACGAGGTCCGGGCACCGTCGGGCGTGCTCGAGGTGCGGGGCGCGACCGAGCACAACCTGCAGGAGGTCGACGTCGACGTCCCGCTCGGCGTGCTCGTCGTGGTCACCGGCGTCGCGGGATCGGGCAAGAGCTCGCTGATCCACGGCTCGATCAGCCCGCGGGAGGGCGTCGTCACCGTCGACCAGACGCCGATCAAGGGCAGTCGGCGCAGTAACCCGGCCACCTACACCGGCCTGCTCGACCACATTCGCAAGGCCTTCGCCAAGGCCAACGGCGTCAAGCCCGCGCTGTTCAGCGCCAACTCCGAGGGCGCCTGCCCCGCCTGCAACGGCGCGGGCGTCATCTACACCGACCTCGGCATCATGGCCGGTGTCTCCACCACCTGCGAGGAGTGCGAGGGCCGCCGCTTCCAGGCGGCGGTGCTCGAGTACCACTTCGGCGGGAAGAACATCAGCGAGGTGCTCAGCATGCCCGTCGCGGAGGCGCTCGAGTTCTTCGGCGCCGGCGAGGCGAAGATCCCGGCCGCGCACAAGATCCTCGGCCACCTCGACGACGTGGGCCTGGGGTACGTCGGACTCGGTCAGCCGCTCACCACGCTGTCGGGCGGCGAGCGCCAGCGGCTCAAGCTCGCCACGCACATGGGCGACAAGGGCGGCGTCCTCGTGCTCGACGAGCCGACCACGGGCCTGCATCTGGCCGACGTCGAGCAGCTCCTCGGGTTGCTCGACCGCCTCGTCGACGGGGGCAAGTCGGTCATCGTCATCGAGCACCACCAGGCGGTGATGGCGCACGGCGACTGGATCATCGACATCGGCCCGGGTGCCGGGCACGACGGTGGCCGGGTCGTCTTCGAGGGGACCCCGTCGGACCTGGTGGCGGGACGTTCGTCCCTGACCGGGGAGCATCTGGCCGCGTACGTCGGGGCGTGATGTCCCCATCGGCCGCCGGCTGACAGCGAGTCCACAGCACGTTCGCATACGATCGCTGGCGTGTCCACCATCGAGACCGCCGTACCGGCCACCGAGAACCGTCGCACCACCGGAATCCTGCTGCTCGTGACCGGCGTGCTGGGGCTGCTGGCCTCGGCGATGCTGACGATCGACAAGATCAAACTGCTCGAGGACCCGAACTTCGTGCCCGGATGCAGCTTCGATCCGACGATCTCGTGCGGCTCGGTCATGCAGTCCTGGCAGGGATCGGTGTTCGGCTTCCCCAACCCCCTGATCGGCATCGCGGCCTTCTCGGTGGTGATCGTCGCGGGCGTGCTCGCCGTGGGCGGCGTGGAACTCCCCCGCTGGTTCTGGACGGGGCTCGCGATCGGCGCCGCCGCCGGCCTCGCCCTGGTGGTCTTCCTGATCTACTCGAGCCTGTTCGTGATCCACGCGCTGTGCCTGTGGTGCATGCTCGTCTGGACGATCATGCCCATCGTGCTCGCGACCGCCGTAGCCGCCGCTCTCGGGCCGAAGGCCACGCAGCAGGTCAAGCAGGGGCTCGCCGCCCTGGTGCTGCTCTGGTACATCGTCGTGCTCACGCTGATCGCGGTGCAGTTCTGGGACTACTGGAGCAGCAAGTTCTAAATCAGTTCCAGGTGTCCTCGAGCATGCGCGGCTTGCACGCCTGGTAGGCGCCGACGCCGAGCACCGCGAGGCAGGCGAACAGCATCAGGAACGGCGCGGTCCAGCCGTGCGTCGCCTCGTGCAGCAGGCCGAAGCCCAGCGGGCCGGCGCACGCCGCGAGGTAGCCCACGCCCTGCATGAAGCCGGACAGTGCGGCCGATCCGGCGCCCGTGCGGGTGCGCAGGTTGACCAGCGTCAGGGCCATCGGGAAGGTCGTCGGGCCGAGCCCCAGCGCGATCACCCAGACCCAGGTCAAGGTCATCGGCGCGAACAGCAGGCCCAGGAAGCCCACGACGAAGCAGCCGAGGAACACGGTCACCAGCGGGAACGGGTTCACCATCCGGGTGCAGAGGCCGGGCACGATCAGCGTCGCCAGGAAGCCGACGCCGGAGAACAGCGCGACCATGTTGCCGCCGAGCGCAGCACTGCCGCCGGAGTCCGAGAGGATCTTCGGGATCCAGGTGAACATCGCGTAGGTGTTCAGCGAGGTCATGCCGAACATCGCGGCCGCGCCCCAGGCCAGCGGGGAGCGCCAGATCCGGCCCGTGGGCTCCGACGGTGCCTCCCCCGTCACGTCCTCCACGTCGTGGCCGCGCCGGGCCAGGACGATGCCGAGCCAGGGCAGGAACGCGGCGATCGGGATGATCGCCCAGACCGCGAGGGACACACGCCAGCCGTAGGCGTCCGCGACCGGGACCGCGGCGAGCGCGGGGACCATGGTGCCCAGCTGGACGCAGGTGAGGTACGCGGTGCTGAGCACGGCGACGTTGTCCGAGAAGTAGCGCTTGACCAGCGGTGGCAGCACCACGTTTCCGACGCCCATGCCGATCAGAGCGAGGCACGAGAAGGCCAACAACCCGAGGGTGCCGCCCATCAGCGAGCGCACGCCGATGCCGATCGCGGTCGCGGCGACGGCCACCAGCGTTGTGCGCTCCAGGCCGATCCGGCTCGTCAGGAACGGCGTGACGATCCCCGCTGCGGCGAACATGGCCGTGGGCAGCATGCCGAAGACGCCGATGATCGTCGCGCCGAAGTGCAGGTCCTCGCTGATCTGCGCCAGGAGCGGCGTCAGGGACGTGACCGCGGTACGCAGGGTGAGCGCGAACAGCACGATCGCCAGCAGTACGAGCAGCCGCCCCTGCTTCACGGATCGCACCATGGTCTGATCGGCCTCCTGCGGCTCGGTCGCGATGCTGGTCATTCGCCCTCCTTACAGTCGACACGAATCATAGGATGAATGGATGTATGACGGCAAGACGGTTTCCGTCCGGATAGGATGACTGTGATGCAACCCGTACGTAGGCAGACCTTGATAGCGCAGGTCACAGAGCAGCTCCGCGGCGAGATCGCCAGCGGACGATGGCCCGTGGGTGGCCGCATACCCACCGAGACCGAGCTGCGTGAGCTCACTGGCACCGCGCGCAATACTGTCCGCGAGGCGGTGCAGGCGCTCGTGCACGCCGGCATGCTCGAGCGCCGGCAGGGATCGGGCACGTACGTCCTCTCCGCTTGCGCCACCTCCACGTTGGGCGACTACTTCTCCGCCGCGCGCGACACCGACCTGCTGGAGCTGCGCGAGGCGCTCGAGGTGACCGCCGCCGGGCTCGCCGCGGAGCGCCGCGACGACGACGACGTCGCCGAGCTGCGCCGCCTCCTGGAGGCCCGGAATCGGCTCTGGGCGCCCGAGCAGGTCGCATCCGGAGCCGAGCGGGAGGCCATCGCGGCGGATCTCGCCATGCACCGCGGCGTGGTCGCCGCCAGCCACAACGCGATCTACCTCGAGTTCTACGACTCGCTGGTGCCCGTCCTGCAGGAGCACCTCCAGGAGTTCCCCGTCGGCTTCGCCACCTCGTACGAGTGCGCGCACATCGCGGTCATCGACGCCGTGGCCGCCGGCGATGCGTCGGCCGCCCGCGCCGCCGCCCGCGAGCTCCTCGCCGAGGTCCGACTCCGGGAGCGCTGACCAATACCCCACTGGGGTATCATTCGGGCGTGCGGACGATGCGGAGCGGATGGACGGCGGCCACCACGGCCGTGCTCCTCGCGCTCGCCGTCGTTCTGATGCATCTCGGCATGCCGCCGATGTCGATGCCCACCGCGGCCGCGTCGACGACCCACCACGGGGCGCCCCGCGATGCCGCGGCCGAGCGCACCACGATGGACCGGGCCGATCACGGCACCTCGGTGCAGAAGCAGACCGTCGATGCGGTCCACGACCACGAGTCGCACGACTGCGCCGGCACCGTCGTCGTGCACAAGACCGTCGGCGCGCCGCCGCTCGTCGCGGTCCTCCCCCTCGCCGACGGTGCCGCCCGCACCACCCCGGCGGATCACGCCGCCGTCGCGCGCGGTCCGCCGTCCTGGACGGTCTTCGACCTCGCCCAACTCTGCGTTCTCCGAGTCTGATCGACGCCCGCGCGCGGCCCCGGCCGCGGCGCGCTGAGCCGACCCGTCAGAAGACTCCGAGACCCGCAGAGGGAACAACCATGACCGTTTCACGTATCCGTATCGCCACCATGCTGTCCGCCGTCGCCGTCGGCGCGTCCCTGATCGGCGCGTGCACCACCGGCACGTCGCCCGAGGCCGCCACGTCGAGCACCGCCGCCACCGGCGCAGCCGACCACGCCGGCCACAGCATGGGCTCGTCGGCCCCGTCGAGCAGTGCGGTCACCGCGCCGTTCAACGACGCCGACGTCGACTTCGCCACGATGATGTACCCGCACCACGCCCAGGCCGTCGAGATGGCGAAGCTCGTCGACGGCAAGGGGGCCCGGCCCGAGGTCGTCGAGCTCGCCGCCGAGGTCCAGGGCGCGCAGCAGCCCGAGATGGACGCCTTCACCCGACTGCTCGCGCAGTGGGGCAAGCCCGCCCCCAGCGCCACCATGGAACACGCCATGGACGGGATGATGACGCCCGCGCAGATGGAGAAGCTCGGCACCCTGCGCGGCGCCGAGTTCGACCGCGAATGGCTCACGATGATGATCGCGCACCACAGGGGCGCCATCACCATGGCGGACACCGAGCTCGCGAAGGGCGTCAACCCGGAGAACCGGAAGCTCGCCGAGCAGATCAAGAGCGGCCAGCAGGCGGAGATCGCCCGCATGGAGAAGCTCCTGGCATAGCCGACAGCGGCGTCGTCACGGCCGTCGCCCGCGATCAGCGGGCGGCGGCCGTCGCGCTGCGCGGCGGGGCCGCTGTCGCCCTCCCGTGGGATCCGACGAAATCCTTCCACCGGAACGATTTTCGGGCACAATCAGCAGCGCACCGACGACCCACGTCATTGCTTCGAGAAAGCGAGCAACTGATGACAGCGAGGCATGCCCTCCGCAAGCCCCGGCCGATCGCACTCGCGGCAGCGGGTACAGGGCTCGCGGGCGTGCTCGCCCTCACCGGCGGCGGCGCGGACTTCCTCGCGCAGGTCGCGGCCAAGACGGTCATCGTCGTCGGCGGGGCCAGCGATCCGACGGGCAAGGATCAGTGGGCCCGGATCGGCGGCGACTACACCGGGCCGGCGCCGGTGTTCGTCCAGTACCCCGCCGTCTTCGGCATCGGCTACCCCGGGTTCGCCCTCAGCAGCGACTTCAAGCACACCTACGCCCAGTCCAACGACATCGGCGCGGCCGCAACCGTCGATGCGATCACCGCCGCGAAGGCCGACCCGAACGAAGAGGTCGTGGTGTACACGATCTCCCAGGGCGCCGACGTCGTGGGCCTCGCGGTCCTGCGGTACGGGAAGGACCACCCGCGCCCCTCCGACGGCTCGGCGAGGCTCACGTTCATCGAGCAGGGCAGCCCGAGCTTCGTCCGTTCCGGCGCCTGGAGCGTGATCCCCGCGGGTATTCCCGGTCTGCACAACGGACCCGTCCGCAACGACGGCGCGTCCGGCGCGACAGTGGTCAGCATCTGCGTCAAGGGCGACATCGGCTGCGCGATGGGACTGAACCCGGTCGTCGCGATGGTCTACCTCGTGCCCGGATTCATGATGCACGGCACCGTTTACACCGCGGAGAACATCGGCCGCTACTCCCCGCTCAGCGGCGAACCCTTCACTCCGGGATCCACACCCGAGAGCCCGGTCGACACCCGCTCCGAGACCCGCAACGGCTCCACCGTGACGGTCGAGACCTACGCGGACGGCACCGTCAAGCGGACGTGGACGGAGGACAATACGACCTGGGTCTCGATCGACAAGGGGGAGAATCCCTGGGGCTGGATGCTGCGCCGCAACGGATTCGCCGTGCCGAAGGAGTTCGACCAGATCCTCTCCACGCTGGTGCCCGTGCCGGAACCCGGCGACGGTGGACTGCTCCCGGACGTGCCGGCCCCGGCCCCGTCGCCGTCGACGGCCCGTCATCGTGACGACCGGCCGGACGCCATTCCCGTGGCGGATCTGTTCACCCAGGAAGACGACGCCGATCAGGATCAGCCCCAGGCGGATCCGCCCACCCGGGATCAGCCCGCCGACTCCCCCACTGACGCTCAGACCGACGCGCCCGCCGATCCCCCGGCCGGCGAGACCGAGGTCGCGCCGGAGCCGACGACCGCCGAGGAGCCCGCCGTCGAGGCAGCCGCTCAGGAGCTCGCCGCGGACGACTCGGAGGCCGGCCCGGTGGAGGCGGACGAGCCCGCGGCGGACGCGGCCTAGCCGTAGACCTCGTCGTACAGGGCGACGATCTCGGCGGCGTCGGGCACGCGCGGGTTGTTGCCGGGCGAGCCGGACGCCAGCGCCTGCTCCGCCATCAGCGGCGCGAGCTCGTCCCAGCGCGCCTTGTCGATGCCGTACGCCCGCGGCGTGGGTACAGCGAGGTCGGCGCACAGCTGCTCGATCGCGCCCACGAGGGCCTGGGCGAGTGCCTCGTCCGAGTCCCCGGACAGCCCGTACGCGCGGGCGCAGTCCGCGTAGCGCGACGGTGCCGCGCCGACCGAGAAGCGCATGACCGCGGGCAGGAGCATCGCGTTCGACAGTCCGTGCGCCACATGGAAGTGCGCGCCGATCGGGCGGCTCATGCCGTGCACGAGCGCGACCGAGCTGTTCGAGAAGGCGACGCCGGCCTGCGTGGCGGCGAGCATCATCGCCTCCCGGGCCGGGCGGTCGGCACCGTCGGCGTAGACGGCCCGGATGTTGGCGGAGATCGTCGAGATCGCGGTGAGGGCGAAGCCGTCGGCGAACGGATTCGCCTTGCGGCTGACGTACGCCTCGATCGCGTGGGTGAGGGCGTCGACGCCGGTGTCCGCCGTGAGCCGCGCGGGCATCGACAGGGTGAGCTCGTAGTCGACGACCGCCGCCACCGGCAGGAACGCCGGCCCCGGGCAGAGCATCTTCTCGTCGCTCGCGCTGTCGGTGATGATGCTGAACTGCGTGGCCTCGCTGCCGCTGCCGGCCGTCGTCGGGATCGCGATCACCGGGAGCGCCGGCCCGACGGTGACCGTCGGGGCCTTGTAGTCCCGCATCGTGCCGCCGCCCGCGGCGAGCACCGCGAGGGCCTTCGCCGTGTCCAGCGGGCTGCCGCCGCCGAGTCCGATGACGCAGTCCGCGCCGTGCTCGCGGACCACGGCGAGGCCGGGCGCGAGCGAGTCGGTCGTCGGGTCGGGCACCGTGCGGTCGAAGACGGAGACCTCGCAGCCCGCGTCGGTCAGGGCCGCGACCAGCCGCGCGACGGTGCCCTGCGCGGAGAGGAAGGCGTCCGTCACGACCACCGGTCGGGAGAAGCCGAGGTTCCGGACCAGGCGGCCGGAGTCGGCGAGTGCGCCCCCTCCGACCGCGAGCCGACGGGGAAGTCCTATCTGCGCTGCAGTCATGCCACGAACGTACCTAGACTCCTTCTCATGGCTGAGCAGATCGGTGAAGGCACACACGAATTCGAGCCGCACCACGCCGCGATCGGGGACCGTCTCAACTGGCTACGGGCGGGCGTGCTCGGCGCGAACGACGGGCTGATCTCCACCGCGGGCATCGTGATCGGCGTGGCCGCGGCCACCGGCGAGTCCTCGGCGATCCTCACCGCGGGCATCGCGGGCCTGACCGCGGGCGCGGTGTCGATGGCGCTCGGCGAGTACGTCTCGGTGAGCACGCAGCGCGACACCGAGGTCGCGCTCATCGCCAAGGAGAAGGCCGAGCTCAAGGAGATGCCCGACGACGAGTTCGCCGAGCTGGAGCAGATCTACCGGCAGAAGGGGCTCTCCCCCACGACGGCGCGCCTGGTCGCCGAGGAGCTCACGGCGAACGACCCGCTGCAGGCGCACCTCGACGCCGAGCTCGGCATCGACGAGGAGAACCTCACCAGCCCGGTCGCGGCGGCGCTGTCCTCCGCCGTCTCGTTCAGCGTGGGCGCGAGCATCCCCATCCTGGCCTCGCTCATCGAGGGGCAGCGGATCCTGGCCATCGTGCTCTCGGTGCTGGTGGGGCTCGCGCTCACCGGGTACGTCTCCGCGCGGCTCGGCGACGCGGACGTCCGGCGCGCGACGGCTCGCGTCGTGATCGGCGGCCTCATCGCGATGGCCGTGACCTACGCCGTGGGTAAGCTCCTCGGCACCACCGGAATCGCCTGAGGAGGCCGCGAGTGATCGCACGGTTCGCAGACAAGACGCCCCGCATCGCCGAGACGGCGTGGGTGGCCGAGACCGCCGCCGTCGTGGGCGACGTGGAGCTCGGGCCGGGCGTCGGGGTGTTCTACAGCGCCGTCGTGCGCGGCGACACGACGCCCATCGTCATCGGCGAGAACAGCAACGTCCAGGACGGGGTGGCGATGCACGCCGACCCGGGCTTCCCGCTGACCGTCGGCGAGCGCGTGTCCATCGGCCACAACGCCGTGGTGCACGGCTGCACCGTCGGCGACGACGTGCTCATCGGGATGGGCGCCGTCGTGCTCAACGGCGCGGTGATCGGCGCAGGCAGCCTGATCGCGGCGAACGCCCTCGTCCCGCAAGGGATGGAGGTGCCGCCCGGGTCGATGGTCGCGGGGGTGCCCGCCAAGGTGCGGCGCGAGCTGTCCGAGGACGAGCGCGCCGGGATCACGGCGAACGCCGCGGGCTACCAGTTCCTCACGCAGGCCCACGCGACGCAGACCGGACCGGCGTAGCTCGGACCCGTCGGGCCGAGGCCGGTCGACTCAGAGTCCGGACCACACCATCGACGCGCCGGAGTGCCCGGCGGCGATCACGCCCCAGATGCACGCGGCCGCGGCCACCGTCGACAGGACGCCCAGCACGACGGACCCAGCGCGACCGGAGAGTACCGTCGCCCCCGAGGCGCGTGCGGCGACCGCGGGGCTGGACCCGGCCCACACCAGGACCGCCACGACGAGCAGCCCCAGCGACCACAGGAACGTCGCGGTGCCCTGGGTCTCGTGGCCGGCGATCTGCTCGCGCATGCCCTCCATCGACGGGCGCTGTTCCAGCTTCTCCCCCGACTCCTTGGCGAGGTAGCACGCCAGCGCCGCGGCCAGCGCCGACACGGGCAATCCGACGCCCAACCGGGTGCGGGCCGCCGGCCACCACGCGGCGACGACGAGGGCCAGCGCGGCGAGCGGCAACAGGACGACCGCGGCATGGACCAACAGCGGATGACTCGGAATTCCCGCGATCTCGGTGAGCACGCATCAATGCTGGCAGAGTGGACCCCGTGATGCAGACAACTCAGCCAACCTTCTGCCCCACGCGGCGCGCGGTACTCGCGGCCCTTCCCGGTATCGCGATCCTGCCCGTCGCGGTGGCCTGTGGAACGACCTCGAAGACCGACGACTCCTCGTCGGGCTCCACTCCTACCAATGACGCCTCCACCGGCGGCGCGGCACCGGGCGGCGGCGCCCGGATCCCCGTCGCCCAGGTCCCCGTCGGGAGCGCCGTGGTGATCGCGGGCGCGAAGCCCTACGTGGTCGCCCAGCCCACCGACGGCGCGTTCGTCGCCTTCGACGCGGCGTGCACCCACCAGGGCGCGACCGTCGCGGCGCAGGACGGGCTCAGCCTCGAATGCCCGGCGCACGGGAGCAAGTTCAACGGCGCCACCGGCGCGGTCGAGGGCGGCCCCGCGAAAACGGCGCTGGCTTCGGTGCCCGTGCGCCGGGACGGGGAGAACCTCGTCGTCGGGTGACGCCGGGGTGATAGACGTAGACCCGGAAGCTACCGCGTTGTAGCATGGCGGGAACGTTATTGAACTGGTCTCAGTAGGCAGCCACCGCCGGGACCGGCACCACTTCGACGAGGAGACTCCCGTGGCCAATCCCGAGGCGATCTACAAGGACGTGCTCATCGTGGGCGCCGGTCTCGCCGGCATCGACACCGCCTACCGCGTGTCGAACGAGGTCCCGCACTTCAGCTACGCGGTCCTCGAGCAGCGCGCCGAGATGGGCGGCACCTGGGATCTGTTCAAGTACCCCGGCATCCGCTCCGACTCCGACATCTTCAGCCTCAGCTACCCCTTCCTTCCCTGGAAGGGGACCAACCGCCTCGCCAGCGGCCCGGAGATCAAGGCCTACATCGAAGAGGCCGCCGCGAAGTTCGGCATCACCAAGAACATCAGCTTCAACACCAAGGTCGGCACCGTCGACTTCGACTCGCGCACCGACCTGTGGACCGTCACGGCCGAGCGCGAGGGCGAGCAGGTCGTGTACCAGTCGCGGTTCCTCGTGGCGTGCACCGGCTACTACAACTACGAGGCCGGCTACGAGCCGCCCTTCCCCGGCGTGGACCGGTTCCAGGGCCAGATCGTGCACCCGCAGCACTGGCCCGAGGACCTCGACTACAAGGACAAGAAGGTCGTGGTCATCGGGTCCGGCGCCACCGCCATCACCCTGATCCCGTCGATGGCCGACGACGTCGAGCACATCACCATGCTGCAGCGCTCCCCCACCTACGTGCTGCCGGTCCCGAACGCCGACCCGCTGACGATGTTCGGCGCCAAGGTGCTCCCGCCCACCGTCGCGCACAACATCACCCGCAACGTGAACGCCGTCATCAACGTCGGCCAGTACGTCCTCGCGCGGTCGTTCCCGAAGACCTCACGCAAGTTCCTGCGCAAGCTCAACCAGGCCATGCTGCCCGAGGGCTACGACGTGGACGTGCACTTCAAGCCGAAGTACGAGCCGTGGGACCAGCGGCTGTGCGTCGTCCCGAACGGCGACCTGTTCAAGACCATCAAGGACGGCAAGGCCGAGGTGGTCACCGACACCATCGAGACCTTCACCGAGAAGGGGATCCGACTGACCTCGGGCCGCGAGCTCGAGGCCGACATCGTGATCACCGCGACCGGCCTGCAGCTGCTGGCCTTCGGCGGCGTCGAGGTCAACGTCGACGGTGCCCCGATCAAGCCCAACGACAAGTTCGCCTTCAACGGTTACATGCTCGAGGGTGTCCCGAACTTCGCGTTCATCATCGGCTACACCAACAACTCGTGGACGCTGCGCGCCGACATCTCGGCCCGCGGCATCGCGCGCCTGCTCAACCACATGGTGGTCAAGGGGTACACGCACGTCGAGCCGCAGGTCGGCGGCAAGGTGCTCACCGAGCATCCCGCGCTCGACCTGAGTTCGGGCTACGTGCAGCGCTCGCCCGACGCGATGCCCAAGGCCGCCACGGAGCAGCCGTGGATGATCCGGCACAACTTCGTGCTGGACTCGCTGGACTACCAGCGCTCGCGCGTCGACGCCCCCGAGCTGAAGTTCGGCACGGTCACGGCGCCGTCGAAGGCCGGCGTCTGATCGCCTGAGCCTGCAACGGAAGAACCCGCCCCCTCGTCGGAGGGGGCGGGTTCTTCTGGTCCGTGCGGGCCGAGGCCCAGCGGAGAGTCTTACGAGCCCGGCACGTAGGTCCCGCCGACGGTGTTGCGTACCACGATCGGCGAGCCGATCGGGAAGTTGTCGTAGAAGTACTTGCCGTTGGCCGTGCTCACGTTGAGGCAGCCGTGGCTCACGTTGGAGACGCCCTGCTGGTTCACGGACCACGGGGCGGCGTGCACGAAGATGCCGCTCCACGACATGCGCGTGGCGTACTCGACGTAGGTGCGGTAGCCCTCCGGGGAGTCGACCGGGACGCCGTACGTGGACGAGTCCATGTACATGTCGCGCTTCTTCTCCATGGTGTAGTACGTGCCGTTCGGCGTGGGGTGCTTGTTCGTGCCGAAGGACGTCGGCATGGTCTTGACGACCTCGCCGTTGTGCCACACGGTGATCTGCTTGGTGTTGTCGTCCGCGAGGGCGACCCAACCGGTCTTGGTGGCGACGGGCGGCTCGGGCGAGGCCGCGACGGTCTCGCCCGTCTCGGTGGCACCGGCCGGCTTCGACGGACCCGTGGGGCGGGGCGTGGTCGGACGCGACGGGGTGGTGGGCACCGCCCCGGCGACGGCCGCGGAGGCCGTGGCGGCGACGATCGCCGCTGCCGCGCCCGCGCCGAGCCGCGCGAAGCCGCGGCGGTTGACGCCGGTGGGACCGAGATTCCGGTCAGTCATCGTTGTTCCTCCTGCGGTATCAAGCTTTGCGCACGATTCTACGGGTCCAGTGCCTCAGGTGAAGAAATCCCTGAACCTGAGCTGAGGATCACACCGCTTCCGTTCAGTATCCAGTGGACCAGGAAACAGGGCCACCACCTGCTGGTTCGGCGCGCGAGGGCGTCCATCGCGGCACCGAAACCGGCGGTGACGGCGATTGTCGGAAAGACGGGGTCGTGAGCACTGTGCGCGGCACCGACGTGCCACAGACCGAACGCCAGCGGCCCCGCCACCGCGCCCGCCCGCCGGCCGTACGCCGCCTCCAGCGCCGGCGTCAGCGAACCGCGGAAGAGCAGTTCCTCCGGCAGCGCGGTGCCGAGCGGAATGTCCACGAGCACCCACTTCGCCCGGTTCGACGGTGTTTCGCGCCGCACTGGCCGCACGAGTGCCAGGCCCGCTCCCGCGAGCACGCCCCCGCCCACGACGCCGGCGATGGTCGGGACGCTCGACCGCGCGAGCGCGGCGTCGGCGGCGCAGAAGGCGAGCGTGGCCGCCGAGCGCGCGTCGCGGTTCCAGCCGAACCGGTCCGCGAGCCGCGGCAGCACCGCGTTGGACCACGCAACGGCCGCCCCGGCCGCGAGCGCGGGCGCGCCCCGCCGCACGCGGGTCACTGCATCGCCACCCAGGAGCCCAGGGAGCGGAACAGCGTGGCGGAGAAGGGCAGGTCGCCCCCGTACCGTGCCGGGTCCCGCGAGGCGTCCTCCTGCAGGGCGTGGCTCACGCCGCGCAGCCGCACATAGTTCGCGTGGGTGCCGGTCATCACGTCGGCGAGGTCCTGCGTGGCGGAGCAGTCGACCGCGACGTCCGCATCCGAGCAGGTGACGATGTTGTGCTTCTGCGGCGGCAGGGTCATCGCGGTGCGGAGTAGGTCCGGCGTCCCGTCGGGCAGGCCCTGCAGCACGGGCTCGACGAGGGCCATCGGCAGGGCAGCGCGTCCGGTGGCGCCGGTGCCCAGAGCGAGCGCCTGGGCCGCTGCCGTGCCGTGCCCGACGGCCAGCAGCCGGTCGTCACCGAGACCGGACCGGTCGGCGAGCGCCGTGAGGCCCTTCCCGGCCCGGTCCAGGAGGGCCGCGTAGCTCGGGCTGCCCGACGGGGCGCCGTCGAAGCGGAGCGAGGCCACGCCGTGCTGGGCGAGCATCACGGACAGCTCGCGCGCGGCGATCTGGCCGGCGCGGTCCGGCCCGGCAAGGATCAGCGCGGCGCGCAGCCGCTGCTGGTTGCTCGGCGAGACGTACGTCGCCGCGCCCGCATCGGCGGGCACCTGCACCGTCGATTCGTTCCAGTTCGCCGGCAGGGCGGCCGGTGCGGGCGGCGCGGCCTCCTGCGAGATCACGGGGGTGGGCTTGTCCGATGCGCAGGACGCGACGGCCAGCAGGATCGCGAGGAGCACCGCGGCGAGCCGCGTCCGGGCGTGGGTCATCGACTCCCTCTCGTGGTTCGGCGCGTGGTCAGCGCAGGCGTTCGGCGGCGCGCGCGGTCTCGACGAGCCGGTCCGCGAGCGCGGCGAGTTCGTCCTGGCCGGCGCCCTCGGCGATCGCGGTGCGAACGTCCTCCGCCGCGCAGCGCACCTCGAACATACGCTCCCCCACCGATTCGGCCTCGTCCGCGGTGAGCACCACGGAATCCGGCGGCAGGGAGGTCCCGGCGAGCGCATTGCGGGCCTCGTACGCGCGCTGCCGGCACGACCGGCGGCAGTACTTGCGGGTGCGGCCGGGCCCCTCGGAGACCACCTCGCGTCCGCACCACGCACACGCGGCGGACCTGCGACGGCGAGCGGTGGTCATGGGCCGCAGTCTAATGAACCGGGTAGACTGGGAATGTTCGGCGTAGGCGAGAGGTTGGGAGAAGCATGGCAGATCGAGTTCTACGGGGCAGCCGCCTGGGCGCGGTGAGCTATGAGACGGATCGGGACCACGACCTCGCTCCGCGCCGGGTGGCGCGGTACCGCACGGACAACGGTGAGGAGTTCGACGTCCCGTTCGCGGATGACGCCGAGATCCCCGGCACCTGGCTGTGCAAGAACGGGCTCGAGGGCACCCTGATCGACGGGGTCGCACCCGAGGAGAAGAAGGCGAAGCCGCCGCGCACGCACTGGGACATGCTGCTCGAGCGGCGGTCCGAGGGCGAGCTCGAGGAGCTCCTCAAGGAGCGGCTGGACCTGCTCAAGGCGCGGCGCGGTAAGTAACGCGAGGTACGTCCGACGAACACCAAGGGCCCCGGAGTGATCCGGGGCCCTTCGGCGTTCCTGCGGTCCTACTTGCCGCGCAGCTTCTGCAGCTTGCGCTTGCGGGCGCGGAAGCCCCACTTCGGCACCAGGGTGGCCGCCTCCTTGAAGATCGAGCCGCTCATCTTCGAGTCGCCGATCACCCGCTCGGTGAAGGTGATGGGCACCTCGACCACGGTGAAGCCGGCCTGCACGGCGCGCCAGGTCAGGTCGATCTGGAAGCTGTAGCCCAGCGACTCGACCTCGTCGAGGCCGAGGCCCTCGAGGGTCTCGCGGCGGAAGGCCTTGTAGCCGCCGGTGATGTCGCGGATACGGGTGCCCAGCATGACCTGGCTGTACACGTTGCCGCCGCGGGAGATCAGCTGGCGCGAGAGCGGCCAGTTCACGGTCTTGCCGCCGAAGACGTAGCGGGAACCGATCACCAGGTCGGCGCCGGCGTCGATCGCGGCGAGGTGCCGCTCGAGCTGCTCCGGGGCGTGCGAGCCGTCGGCGTCCATCTCGACGATGACGCGGTAGTCGCGCTCCAGGGCCCATTTGAAGCCCGCGATGTAGGCGCCGCCGAGGCCGTTCTTCTCGGCCCGGTGCAGCACGTGGATCCGGGGATCCTCGGCCGCCAACGAGTCGGCGAGGTCGCCGGTCCCGTCGGGACTGTTGTCGTCGACCACGAGCACGTCGACACCGGGCTGCGCGCGGTGCAGCCGGCCCACGATGAGCGGCAGGTTCTCCAGCTCGTTGTACGTGGGGATGATCACCAGCGTCTTCGACGACGGCGCTGACGTCTCACTCATGCAGGTTCCTCGGTCCGTGGGCGGGGCTGAAACAGACCTCCATCGTGCCTTATCGCTATCGCGATTCCGCAGAGGGTGGCCACGAGCAGTGCCACCTCGCCCCAATCCCCCAGTCGCGCGGCCGGGGTGAGGCCGTCGCGCAGGCGGATCGTCTCCACGAGATGGTCGTTGGTCCAGATGCTCGTCTGCCGGGTGACCTCGCCGTCGGGGCGCACCAGGGCGCTCACGCCGGTGGTGGCCGCGACCACCACATCGCGGTCCAACTCGACGGCCCGGACCCGGGACATCCCGAGCTGCTGATAGGTCATCCCGGTGCGGCCGAAGGTGGCGTTGTTGGTGGGCACGGTGAGCACCTGCGCCCCGTTCTCGACGGAGCCGCGCAGAGCCCGGTCGAAGGCCACCTCGTAGCAGGTGGCGACGCCGAGCGGGACGCCGTTCGGGCGCACCACGCCCGGCCCGCTGCCCGGGGTGAAATCGTTCGCGAGGTCGACGTAGTCGCTGAACAGGCGGAAGAAGTCCCGCATCGGCATCGTCTCGCCGAAGGGCTGCAGGATCGCCTTGTCGTGCCGCTCCCGCGGGCCGCTCGCGTCGATGAGGATCATGCTGTTGTAGTAGCGGCCGGTGCCGTCGTAGTGCACGGTGCCGACCAGGATGGGGGCGCCCACGTCGGCGGCCGCCGCGCGGATCCGGGCCGCGACGTCCGGGTCGCGTTCCGGCGAGACGTCCGAGGAGTTCTCCGGCCAGATCACCACGTCGGGCTGCTTCTGGCGGCCCTCCCGGACCTCGGTCGCGAGTCGGTGCGTCTCGGTCAGGTGGTTGGTGAGCACGGCCTCGCGCTGGGTCGCGACGTCCCAGCGCTGCTCCGGCACGTTCCCCTGGATCGCGGCGATGGTCACCTCGCGCCCCGCCGACAGTGCGCCGACGGCCGGCCACGCCGCCGCCGCGCCGATCGCGACGAGGGCCGCCGCGGCCGCCGGCAGCAGGTAGGTCCGACGGTCCGCGCGACGGTACGCCGCGACACCCGCGGCGGCGAGGCACGCACCGAGCAGGGCGACGGCGAAGGACAGGCCGGGCGCGCCGACGTACCGGGCAAGGGCCAGCAGCGGACCGTCGGCCTGGCTGAAGGCGAGCCGGCCCCACGGGAAGCCGCCGAAGGGGAAGGAGGCGCGCGCCCACTCGGTGACGGCGAACGCCGCAGCCACCCACACGGGGCCGCCGGGTGCGCGGGCGACCCGCGTCGCGATCAGGCCGAAGGCGCCGTAGTAGAGGGCGCAGGTGATGCCGAGGCCGATCCACGGGAGTGCGCCGACCATGGAGTCGATCCATTTCAGCAGCGGGATGAACAGCCCGAGCCCGGCGAGGAAGCCGTATCCGAAGCCGCCGCGCAGCGTCGGGCGCGCGCGGGTGGCCAGCACGGCGACGAGCGCCGCGACGCCGATCGGCGCGAGCCACCACAGGCCCGCGGGCGGGAAGGCGAAGAACAACGCGACGCCGGCGAGCAGCGCGGCTCCCCCGCGGACCAGGAGTGTCACGCCGCGAACACCGTCCGGCCGTCGACCACCGTGCGCAGGCAGCGGGGCAGCCGGGCGCCGGGGGCCAGGTCGGGCAGCGGCGCGACGCCGGCGCGGGGGTCGGTGGACCAGCGCTGCACGGCGTCCGACGGTGCGCGGACCACCAGCTCGTCGGCGTCCCAGACCGCGAAGGTCGCCGGGGCGCCGGGGACCAAGGTCCCGGCGACGCCGTCGCGGACTCCCCCGGCCCGCCAGGCGCCGCGGGTCGCGGCGGCGAAGGCGGCGCGCGGCGAGATCGCGCTGCCGGGCGTGTGGTGCTGCACCGCGGCACGCAGCGTGGCCCACGGGTCGAGCGGGGTGACGGGCGAGTCCGACGAGAAGGCCAGCGGCACGGCGTTCTTCGCGAGCAGAGCGAAGTCGTTGAGGGTCGCGGCGCGGTCGGCTCCGAGGCGGCGGGAGTACATGCCGTCCGGTCCTCCCCACAGCGCGTCGAACCGCGGCTGCATCGAGGCGTTCACGCCCCAGTCGCCGAGCTTGCGGGCCTCGTCCGGCGTGACCATCTCCGCGTGCTCGACGCGGTGCCCGCAGGAGGCGACCCGGGGCCCGCCGAAGGCGTCGACCGCCGCCTCGAACGCAGCGACCACCCGGGCGATGGCCGCGTCGCCGATGGCGTGGAAGCCGGCCTGGATCCGGGCCCGGGTGCACGCCAGGACGTGCGCGGTCACGGTCTCCTGGTCGAGGTACGCCACGCCGTGGGACGGTGCGTCCGCGTACGGCGCATGCAGCAGGGCGGTTCGGCTGCCCAGCGAGCCGTCGACGAAGAGGTCGCCGGCGAGGCCGTCGGCGCCGGTGCGGTAGACGAGCGCGCGGGCGTGGTCGGCGTCGCGGGCCGCCTCGCCCCAGTAGCGGCGCACGCGCACCCCGTGGGTGAGGGCGCCGAGGAGGGTGAAGTCGCGTTCGCCCGCGATGTCGGGCCCGCCGCATTCGTGGACGGCGGCGATGCCCGCGGCCGCTGCCGCGTCGAGGGCCGCGGTCTGGGCGGTGGTGATCTGCGCATCGGTGAGGGTCGCGAGGGCGGCGGCGCGGACGGCGTGGTGGGCCGCAGCGGTGAGGGGACCGTCGGGCGAGAAGCCGGCGAGGCCCTCCAGACCGGGGACGAGGGCGCGCAGCGCGGTGCTGGCCTGCGCGGAGTGCTCGTCGATGCGGGCCGCGTAGATCACGCGGTGCTCGTCGAGGTCGGTGCGCTGCAGCGGGCGCTCCCAGGTGGTGTCGTCCCATCCGCGGGCGATCACGGTGTCACCGGACGCGCCGGAGAGCGCCGCGCGAACGGCGTCGAACCCGCCGGTGAGGCCGGGGCCTGTGAGCGCGAGGCCCGTGGCGGTGAGGTGCACGTGGGTGTCGACGAAGGCCGGCGCGACGAACGCCCCGTCGAGGTCGGTGACCTGCGCGTCCGGATGCAGAGCCCGCGCCGCCCGGTCGTCCCCGATCCAGCTGATCACCCCGTTCTCGACGGCGATCGCGGTGGCGGAGGTGGACGTGGGCGTGTAGATCCGCCCACCGACGAGCAGTTCGGTGGTCACGGTGGACCAGTCTGCCAACTACGGGGCGGGCGGCAACTCGCGGTACCCCGGGCGCGGGCCCGGGCCGCCGAAGTCGACCACGGGCTCGGACGTGGTCCGCGGCTCGGTCACCACGTCACCGTCGACGACGGTGCCGAAGCCGCGCGGCTGGCCGGCGAGGACGGTGACCAGGCCGGACTCCTCGACGAACGAGGCCACGCGCTTCGCGCCGACGTAGGCGACCGCGGGCCGCACCACCGCGCGCACCGGCTTGACCAGCAGCAACAGGCCGAGCACGGTGCTCACCACGCCGGGCACCGCGAGCAGGAACACGGCCGCCGCGAGGATCGCGGTGTCCATCAGCGCGGGGCCCGCGGACCGCTGCCCGTCGAGGGCCTGCCCGAGGTCGCGGAGTACGCCCGCGGCGGTGCGGCGGAGCATGAGCACGCCGAGCACGGTGGCGCCGATCATCGCCAGCACAGCCCAGCCGAAGCCGAGCCAGGACACCAGCCCGGCGACCGCTGCGATCTCCACGACGATGTAGGTCAGGAACGCGAAGAGCTTCATACCGGTACAACGGGCGAACCGGGCGAAAGGTTCCCGGCCCCCTCGCGATTGAACGACGTTTTGGAGATGAAACCCGCAGGTGGCGTTCTCCAAAACGACGTTCAATCGGGGTTCAGCGGTCCTCGAGGTCGCCCTCGGTGTCGAGGTAGGCCTGCTGGAGGGCGGCGAGGAGCTCGGGGTCCGGGGACTTCCACAGCTCGCGCTGCGAGGCCTCGAGGAGCCGCTCGGCGATGCCGTGCAGCGCCCACGGGTTGGACTCCTCCATGAACTTCCGGTTCTCGGGGTCGAGGACGTAGTTCTCGGTGAGCTTGTCGTACATCCAGTCGGCCATCACGCCGGCGGTGGCGTCGAAGCCGAAGAGGTAGTCCACCGTTGCGGCCATCTCGAAGGCCCCCTTGTAGCCGTGCCGGCGCATCGCCGCCATCCACCGCGGGTTCACGACGCGCGCGCGGAAGACGCGGTTGGTCTCCTCGCTCAGCGTGCGGGTGCGCACGGAGTCCGGCCGCGTGGAGTCGCCGACGTAGGCCTCGGGGTCGGAGCCCGTGAGGTGGCGCACCGTCGCGACCATGCCGCCGTGGTATTGGAAGTAGTCGTCCGAGTCGGCGATGTCGTGCTCGCGGGTGTCGATGTTCTTCGCGGCGACGTTGATCCGCCGGTACGCCGCGCGCATGTCGTCGGCGGCGGGCGCACCGTCGAGCCCGCGGCCGTAGGCGTAGCCGCCCCAGGCCGTGTAGACCTCGGCGAGATCGGCGTCGCTGCGCCAGTTCTTCGAATCGATGAGCTGCAGCAGGCCGGCGCCGTAGGTGCCGGGCTTCGAGCCGAAGACGCGGGTCGTGGCGCGCCGCTGATCCCCGTGGTCCGCGAGCGCGGCCCGCGTGTGCGCGGCGACGAAGTTGGACGCGTCGGGCTCGTCGAGCCGCGCCACCAGCTGGACGGCGTCGTCGAGCATGGCGACGACGTGCGGGAAGGCGTCGCGGAAGAAGCCGGAGATGCGGACGGTCACGTCGATGCGCGGGCGGCCGAGCTCCTCGAGCCCGATGACCTCGAGGCCGGAGACGCGGCGGGACTGCTCGTCCCACACCGGCGTGACGCCGAGCAGGGCGAGGACCTCCGCGATGTCGTCGCCTGCGGTGCGCATGGCCGAGGTGCCCCACACCGACAGGCCGACCGACTTCGGGTACTCGCCGTGCTCCTCCCGGTACCGCGCGACCAGCGAGGCGGCCAGCTCCTGCCCCGTCGCCCAGGCGAGCCGCGAGGGCACGGCCTTCGGGTCCACGGAGTAGAAGTTGCGGCCCGTGGGGAGCACGTTGACCAGGCCGCGCAGCGGCGAGCCCGACGGCCCCGCGGGAACGAAGCCGCCCGCAAGCGCGCGCAGGACGTGGTCGATCTCGTCGCCGGTGCGGCGCAGGCGGGGCACGATCTCGGTGGCCGCGAAGTCCAGGATCTTCGCGACGGCCGGGTCGTCCGTGAGGCCGGCCATCGCCGACGATGCCCAGTCGGCGGCCGCTGCGGCGACGACGAGCTCGCGGGCGCGGGCCTCGAACTCGTCCGTCTTCGCCTTCGACGCGGTGCCGTCCTCCTCCAGGCCCAGCGCCTCGCGGAGGCCCGGCGTGTGCACGGAGCCCGCCCACATCTGCTTGGCGCGGAGCATGGCGAGCACGAGGTCGGTCTCCGCGTCGCCCGACGGTGCCGCGCCCAGGATGTGCAGTCCGTCGCGGATCTGGACGTCCTTGATCTCGCACAGCCAGCCGTCGACGTGCAGGATCATGTCGTCGAAGGCGTCCTCGTCGGGCTGGTTCTCCAGGCCCAGGTCGTGGTCGAGCTTCGCGGCCTGCAGCAGCGTCCAGATCTGCTGCCGGATCATCGGCAGCTTCGCCGGATCCAGGCTCTGCACGTTGGCGTACTCGTCGAGGTGCTGCTCCAGCCGCGCGATGTCGCCGTAGCTCTCCGCGCGGGCCATCGGCGGGATGAGGTGGTCGACGAGCACGGCGTGCGCGCGGCGCTTGGCCTGCGTGCCCTCGCCCGGGTCGTTGACCAGGAACGGGTAGATGAGCGGGAGGTCGCCGAGCGCGGCATCCGTGCCGCAGGACGCGGACATGCCGAGCGTCTTGCCGGGCAGCCATTCCAGGTTGCCGTGCTTGCCGAGGTGGATCACCGCGTCGGCGCCGAAGCCGTGCTCGCGGTCGGCGAGCCAGCGGTAGCTCGCCAGGTAGTGGTGGCTGGGCGGCAGGTCCGGGTCGTGGTAGATCGCGACGGGGTTCTCGCCGAAGCCGCGGGGCGGCTGCACCATGACGGTGAGGTTCCCGAACCGCAGCGCGGCGATCGCGATGTCGCCCGAGCCGGTGGTGAACAGCGAGCCGGGCGCCTCGCCCCAGTGCTCGGTCACCGCGTCGCGCAGGTCCTGCGGGAGCGTCGCGAACCAGGCGCGGTAGGTCGCGGGGTCGACGGTGACCTCGCGCCCGTCGAGGCGCTCGTCCGACAGCCAGTCCGGGTCCTGGCCGCCGCGGGCGATGACGGCGTGGATGAAGGCGTCGGAGTCGTCGGCCTCCAGCCCGGGGATGTCCGACGGTGCGCCGACGTCGTAGCCGGCGTCCGCGAGCCGGCGGATCAGCTCGAGGGCCGACTGCGGCGTGTCCAGGCCGACGGCGTTGCCGATGCGGGCGTGCTTGGTGGGGTACGCCGAGAGCATGAGCGCGATCTTCTTGTCCGCGTTCGGGATCGAACGCAGCCGCGCGTGGCGCAGCGCGAGGCCCGCGACCCGGGCGGCGCGCTCGGCGTCCGGCACGTAGGCGGGCAGGCCGTCGTCGCCGATCTCCTTGAAGGAGAACGGCACCGTGATGATCCGGCCGTCGAACTCGGGGATCGCCACCTGCGTCGCCACGTCGAGCGGGCTGAGGCCGTCGTCGCTGCCCTCCCACTGCTCGCGGGAGGTGGTGAGCGCCAGGGCCTGCAGGATCGGGATGTCCAGCGCGACGAGGCGGCCCACGTCCCAGGACTCGTCGTCGCCGCCGGCCGCGGCACCGGCGGCGTTCACGCCACCCGCGGCGAGCACCGTCACGACCAGGGAGTCGAGCGTGCCGAGTTCGGCGAAGAGCGCGTCGTCGGCGGTGCGCAGCGAGGCGCAGAAGATCGGCACCGCGACCGCGCCGCGCGACTCGATCGCCGCGGCGAGCGCGTCGATGTAGGCGGTGTTGCCCGCGAGGTGCTGGGCGCGGTAGTACAGCACGCCGATCCGCGGGCCGTCCTGCGCCGCCGCGGGCCGGTCCACGATCCCCCACTGCGGCGCCGCGACGGGGGGCTCGAAGCCGTCGCCGGTGAGCAGCACCGTGTCCGAGAGGAAGTGGTACAGCTGCGCCAGATTGTCGGGCCCGCCCTCGGCGAGGTAGGCGTGCGCCTGGGTGGCGACGCCGGCGGCCACCGTCGAGGCCTCCATGAGGTCCGCGTCGGGCGCCTGCTCCCCCGAGACCACGACGACGGGCTTCCCGCTCGCCGCGAGCGCGTCGAGGCCGCTCTCCCAGTACCGCCGGCCGCCGAGGATGCGGACCAGCACGATGTCGGCGCCGTCGAGCAGGCCGGGGAGGTCGAGCTCCACGCTGATCCGCGCGGGGTTGGCCCAGCGGTAGTCGGCGCCGCTGGCCTTCGCGCTGAGGAGGTCGGTGTCCGAGGTGGAGAGGAGAAGGATCACCTCACCAACCCTAGTGGGCGCCGATTCAGACGATCGTGCCCGAGTGCAGTCCGGGCAGGCGGCGGTAGGCGCCACGGATGTGTTCCTCCGTGAGCCCGGCGGCGCGGCCGGAGTCGCCCGCCTCGATCGCGGCGAGGATCGCGCGGTGCTCGTCCTGCAGGACCGCGGTGAGCGCCGGCCAGTCGTCGACCTCCTCGAAGGCGGCGAGGATCCCTGCGCGGAGAGCGCCCCGGATCGCGACGGTCACCGTCGTGACGAGGCGGTTTCCGCAGGCCTCGGCGAGCGCGGTGTGGAAGTCGGTGTCGGCGTCGTTGAAGGCGGCGCGGTCGTCGCCGGCGGCGTCCATCGCATCGAGCGCGGCGCGGACCGGCGCCAGGGCCGCGGGGTCGGCGTCGCGGGCCGCGAGCTGGACCGACGACCGCTCGAGGAGGACGCGCGCCTCGACGACCTCGGGGAACTCGAAGTTACTGAGGGCCAGGTGCAGGCGCAGGAAGTGCGCGAGGGAGTCCGCGGGCACCGCGCTGACGAAGGTGCCCGCGCGCGGCCCGCTGCCGGTGCCGGAGGTGACGACGCCCTGCGCCTCCAGCACGCGCAGCGCCTCCCGGACCGCCGGCCGGCTCACCTCCAGCCGCGTCGCCAGGTCGCGCTCCGGCGGTAGTGCGTCACCGACACGGAGCGAGCCCGCCAGGATCTGCTGCTCGATCGCGCTGATGACCAGCTGGTACGTGCGGGTCCGAGCGACGGGCTGCCAGTCCGGTGGGTCGAGCGTCATGTCCCTCAGCCTTCCACGGGGAGCGCGTGTCGGTTGACATGTGGTCCCCGTCACCCTACCTTCGACCCTGTGGTCAGACCACACGAACTCAACCGGACGGAGGCCTCGTGAAGGTCGCGTTGTTCGCCACGTGTTTCAACGACACGATGTGGCCCGAGACGCCGAAGGCGGTGGTCCGGCTGCTGGAGCGCCTCGGCGTCGATGTCGAGTTCCCGCAGGCACAGACGTGCTGCGGCCAGATGTTCACCAACACCGGCTACGCCGACGAGGCGATCCCCGGCGTCCGGCGGTTCGTCGACGTCTTCGCCGGCTACGACGCGGTCGTCGCCCCGTCGGGCTCCTGCGTCGGATCGGTCCGGCACCAGCACGCGGGTCTCGCGGACCGCGCCGGCGACCGCGGGCTCCGCGCGGCCGTGGACGAGCTCACGCCCCGGGTGTACGAGCTCAGCGAGTTCCTCGTCGACGTGCTGGGGGTGACCGACGTGGGCGCGTACTTCCCGCACCGCGTGACCTATCACCCCACGTGCCACTCGCTGCGCATGCTCCGCGTCGGCGACCGCCCGCTGCGACTGCTCCGCGCGGTCCGCGGCATCGATCTGGTGGAGCTCCCCGACGCCGACCAGTGCTGCGGCTTCGGCGGCACCTTCGCCATGAAGAACGCCGATGTCTCCGTGGCGATGGGCCTGGACAAGACCGGATGCGTCCGCGCCACCGGTGCCGAGTACCTCGTCGCCGGCGACAACTCCTGCCTCGCGCACATCGGCGGGCTCATGGCGCGGACCGGCGACCGCACGCGCACCGTCCACCTCGCCGAGATCCTGGCGACCACGGAAGGGACCCCGCTGTGACCACCGGACATCCGCACGTCGGCGTGACCGGAACGTTCGTCGGCATGCCGACGTTCCCGGACGCCGCCCGGGAGGCGCTGGCCGACGCCACGCTGCGCCGCAACCTGTCTCACGCCACGAAGATCATCCGCGGCAAGCGCGCGTCCGTGGTCGGCGAGCTCGACGACTGGGAGGAGCTGCGCGACGCGGCCGAGGCGATCAAGAACCGCACCCTGCGGCACCTCGATCAGTACCTCGAGCAGTTCGAGGCCAACGCGACCGCCGCGGGGGCGGTCGTGCACTGGGCCCGCGACGCGGAAGAGGCGAACCGGATCGTCATCGACCTGGTGCGCGCCGCCGGCGCCGAGGAGGTGGTGAAGGTGAAGTCCATGGCCACCCAGGAGATCGAGCTCAACGAGGCCCTCGCGGCCGCCGGGATCGACGCCTGGGAGACCGATCTCGCGGAGCTCATCGTGCAGCTCGGCGAGGACTGGCCGAGCCATATCCTGGTGCCCGCGATCCACCGCAACCGCACCGAGGTGCGGGACATCTTCCGGCGCCGGATGAAGGAGGTGGGCCGCCCCGCCCCGGACGACCTCACCGACGAGCCCGCCCGCCTCGCCGAGGCCGCCCGCCTGCACCTGCGGGAGAAGTTCCTCCGCGCCGAGGTCGGCGTGAGCGGGGCGAACTTCGCGATCGCCGAGACCGGCGGCCTGGTCGTCGTCGAATCCGAGGGCAACGGCCGCATGTGCCTCACGCTGCCGAAGACTCTCATCTCGGTGGTGGGCATCGAGAAGATCCTGCCCACCTTCGCCGACCTCGAGGTCTTCCTCCAGGTGCTCCCCCGGTCCAGTACGGGCGAGCGGGAGAACCCGTACACCTCGATCTGGACCGGGCCCTCCGGCGATGGCGACGGGCCGGAGGCGGTGCACATCGTGCTCCTCGACAACCACCGCACCGACGTCCTCGCCGACGAGGTGGGCCGCTCCGCCCTGCGCTGCATCCGCTGCTCCGCGTGCCTGAACGTCTGCCCCGTGTACGAGCGGGTCGGCGGCCACAGTTACGGCTCCGTCTACCCCGGCCCCATCGGCGCCATCCTGACCCCGCAGCTGCGCGGCACCGCCTCCGCGGTCGACGCCTCGCTGCCCTACGCGTCCACGCTCTGTGGCGCCTGCTTCGACGCCTGCCCCGTGAAGATCCCCATCCCGGATCTGCTGGTCCACCTGCGGACCCGGGTGGTCGACGAGGCACGCGGCGGCGTCCCCAAGCCCGAGGCCGCCGCGATGAAGGGCGCCGCGTGGATGTTCGGCAGCGCCGGCAGGCTCGGCGCAGCGCAGCGATTGGCGACCCTCGGAGGCCGGATCTTCCGCCGTCGCAGGACCTTCGGCAAGCTCCCCGGCCCGATGCGCGGCTGGAGCGCGGAGCGCGACACCCCCGTCCCGCCGACGGAGACCTTCCGGCAGTGGTGGGCCCGCGAACACGAGGGAGGCACCGGGCGATGACCGCACGCGAGGAGATCCTCGGTCGGGTCCGGACGGCGCTCGCCGACGTCGGCGAGCGCGACGCCGCCGAGACCCCGGTCCCCTGGACGTACGGCCGGCCCGTCGGGACCGGCGACCTCGACGTCGTCGACCGGTTCGCGGAACGGGTCGCCGACTACCGCGCCCAGGTCCGACGGTGCGCCGCCCCCGACCTCGGCGCGACGGTGCGCGAGATGCTCGGGCCGATCGACTCGGACGCGGGGGTGCTCGGTGACGAAGTCGTCCGTGACCTCGTCCCCGGGCCGCTCCCCTGGCTCGACGACGACGGCCTCTCGCCGTATCGGCTCGACGCGGCGGCCGCGGTGGTGACCACTGCCACCGTCGGGGTCGCGAACACCGGGACGATCGTGCTCGACCACGGCGCCGGGCAGGGGCGCCGGGCCGTCACCCTGGTGCCCGACGTGCACGTCTGCATCGTCCACGCCGACCGGATCGTCGACGACGTCCCCGCCGCCGTCGCGCGGTTGCGGGACACCGGCGCCCACGTCCGCCCGCTCACCTGGATCAGCGGGCCCAGCGCGACGAGCGACATCGAGCTGGACCGCGTGGAGGGCGTGCACGGCCCCCGGAACCTGCGGGTGATCGTCGTCGAGTGAGCCAGTTCAGAGCACGGCGCCGTGCATGACGATGCCGGGCGCGGCCGCGTCGACGAGGTCGGTGTTCGCCTCGTCGCCGCCGGCGTAGGCGACGACGCTCGACGTCTCGATCCGGGTCTCGCCGCCGACGCGCACGACGCAGTCCACGGTGAACAGGTCGATCCCGGCTCGCGTCACGCGGTCGGAGATCCGGGCACCCAGCGATGCGACGTCGCCGATCCGGATCGGCGTCACCTGGCGGACCGTCTGCGAGACGTGCAGCAGCCGGCCAACGTTGAACTCCTCGATCTGTTCCGCCAGCAGCCGCGCCGCCACCTTGAACACCGGATCCGCCACGATGAGCGGCGGGACGGGCGTGTCCCGCGGGATGATCCGGCTGCTCGCGTACGGGACGTGCGGCGAGCGGGTGGCCCGGCCGTACGACCGCAGTCCCTCGGAATCGACGGAGTAGCAGTCGTCCAGCCAGTGGGTGTAGTCGCCGTCGGTCATTCGGCGACTGTAGCGCCCCGCACCACGTCGGGAGCCGCCATCGTCAGGTCGAGCAGGGCCATCATCGAGTGGTAGACGTCGGTCAGCGGGTAGATGTCGCGGGCGGCGCGCGCCCGGGCGACCGCGCCCTCGATCGAGCTCATGAAGACGGAGGCGAAGACGAGCGCGCCGCGTTCCTCGACGCCGTAATCGACCAGCGCGGAGGCGAAACGCCGCTCGCACTCGGTGTACGCGGCGGTGGCGGCGTCCTGCACGCGGGGCGCGCCGTCGGCCAGCGCGGCCGCCAGCAGCGGACACCCGACCTGGAACTCGGAGCGGACCAGGACCCGCTTCCACAGCTCGATGAACCGGCCGATCCACTCGTGCGGCTCGCCCTTGCTCGTCGCGGCGTCGATGTACCGGAGCAGGCGGCGGCCCGCGAGCGACGTGGACGCCTCCACGAGCTCGGCCTTCCCGCCCGGGAAGTACTGGTAGAGCGAGTTCTTGGAGGCCTGCGACTGCGCGGTCAGCTCCGCGAGGCCCGCGTCGGCGAAGCCGTGCCGGCCCACCAGGTTGAGTGCGGTGTTGACCAGGCGGACCCGGGGGCGGGGACGCGGCTTGGGGGCGGCGGACATCGGGGCCGGACCCTCCTCAACTCTTCGAAGAACGACGAATCTCCGCCGAGCGGGATTCGCCACGCGGCGTGGCGGCGCTTGTTTGAACCGCTCGGTTCATGTTACCAATGACGGGTCGATGAACCGAATGGTTCATCCCGCGCCCCCTCGAACGGAGTACCT
>NZ_CBCRZG010000023.1:0-61631 GCF_965137015.1 Tsukamurella hominis
CATGACCGCCCCCGCCCGGATCGCCCCTCCCGCCCCCGCTGAGCAGTCGAACGTCAGCTACCTCGGGATCGGCGCGTACCGTCCGCGGCGCGTGGTGCCCAACTCCGAGATCGTCGACAAGATCGACTCGAGCGACGAGTGGATCAAGACCCGTTCGGGCATCGAGTCGCGGCACTTCGCCGAGGACGACGAGACGATCCTGTCGATGTCGGTCAAGGCCGCCGAGCGTGCGATCACGGCCGCGGGCATCGATCCCCAGCTGGTCGACTGCGTCATCTCCGCGACGAACACCCGCCTGGAGCTGGGCCCCTCGCTCGCCCCGCAGATCGCCAAGGAGCTGGGCCGCGTCGGCATCCCCGCGTTCGACATCACCGCCGGCTGCTCCGGCTTCACCACCGCCGCCGCCGTCGGCACCGACCTGATCCGCGCCGGCACCGCCAAGTACGTGGTGGTCGTGGGCGTCGAGCGCCTCTCCGACCTCATCTCGCCCGAGGACCGCACCTGCGCGTTCATCTTCGCCGACGGTGCCGGTGCGGCCGTGCTCGGACCGTCCGAGGAGGTGGGCGTCTCCCAGGTGTCGTGGGGCGCCGACGGCGACTTCACCACCGCGATCTTCCAGGACAAGGACTTCGGCACGTACTTCGACGAGGTCCACGCGTTCCGGGACGACACCACGACCGAGGCGCCCGTCCGCCCGTTCCTGCGCATGGAGGGCCGCAAGGTCTTCCGCTGGGCCGCGACCGCGCTGCTCCCCGCGTGCCAGGAGGCGCTCAAGCTCGCCGGCCTCACCTCGAAGGACATCGACGTCTTCGTGCCGCACCAGGCCAACCTGCGGATCACCCAGGTGCTCATCAAGGCGCTCGAGCTGCGCGACGACTGCGTGGTCGCCGAGGACATCGTGACCACCGGCAACACCTCCGCGGCGTCGATCCCGCTCGCCGTCGAGGAGCTCCTGCGCACCGGCAAGGCGAAGCCCGGCCAGACCGCGCTCGTCATGGCCTTCGGCTCCGGCCTGGCCTACGCCGGCCACGTCATCACCCTGCCGCCGGTCCACTTCGAGGACTGATCGCACTGCAGCCGAAGCAGCCCGACTCCTGCCCGGGTGTCCTGCGACCGCACGCCGCGGCCGACGGTGCCCTGGTTCGGGTCCGGCTGCCCGGCGGAGCGCTCGAACCCGAGCAGCTCGTCGCCCTCGCCGAGCTCTCCGGTGACGAGCCGCTCGAGCTGACGTCGCGCGGCAACGTCCAGCTGCGCGGCGTCGCCGACCTCGACGCCGCCCGCGCGCGCCTCGCCGACGCGGGGCTGCTGCCCTCGCCGACGCACGAGCGGGTGCGCAACATCGTCGCCTCGCCGCACTCCGGCGAGCTCCGGGAGACCGCCGCGGCGCTCGACCGAGCGCTCGTGGCGCGACCGGCCCTCGCTGAGCTGCCGGGGCGGTTCCTCTTCGCCCTCGACGACGGTGTCGGCGACGTCGCGGCGCTCGGCGCGGACGCCGAATCGCGCGGCGGCGTTCTCCATCTCGCCGGGTGCCCGACCGACCTGCCCGGCACCGTCGACGCGCTGCTCGATGCCGCGCAGGCGTTCCTGGACCTGCGCGGCGACGAATGGCGCGTGCAGGACCTGCCCGACGGTGCCGACCGCATCGTCGTGGCGCTCGGCGGGCAGATCACCGGGCCGCGTTCCGTACCCGCGCCCCCCACTCCGCCGCCCGTCGGCTGGTTCGAACGGTCCGACGGCTCGGTGGCGCTCGGGATGGGCGTTCCGCTCGGCCGGCTCGACCCGCGCACCGCGCAGTTCGTCGCCGCCGTGGACCACCCGATCACGATCACCCCGTGGCGGACGGTGCACCTGCACGGACTCGACGAGGGCGCCGCGGAGACCGTGGTGCGCTTCCTCGCGCCGATGGGCCTGATCTTCGACGCGAACGCGCCGCTCCTGCGGGTGAGCGCCTGCGTCGGCGACCACGGATGCGCCCGCGCGCACGGGGATTCGCTCGCGCACGCGGCAGACCTCGCCGACGGCATCGCCGACGACGAGCGGGTCCACGTGGTCGCGTGCGAGCGCGGCTGCGGCGCACCGTCGGGCGAACACCGACGGGTGGTCGTGACGGGCGAGCCCGGCGAATAGACTTCCCGGGTGCACGACTACCTCACCGACGGCGCCGAGATCTACCGGCGATCCTTCGCCACGATCCGCGCCGAGGCGGACCTCGCCGCCCTCGCCGCCGACGCGGAGACGGTGGCGGTCCGCATGATCCACGCCGCCGGCCAGGTCGATCTGGATCGCGACATCCGCATCTCCGCCGGCGCCGTCGCGGCCGGACGCGCCGCGCTGCGCGCCGGGGCGCCGATCCTCGCGGACGCGAACATGGTGGTGCACGGCGTCACCCGCGCCCGCCTGCCCGAGGACAACGAGGTGCTGTGCCTGCTGCGCGATCCGCGCGTGCCCGCGCTGGCCGCCGAGATCCGGAACACGCGCAGCGCCGCGGCCCTGCAGCTGTGGGGCGAACGGATGGCGGGCGCGGTCGTCGCGATCGGCAACGCGCCGACGGCTCTGTTCCACCTGCTCGACCTGCTCGCGGCGGGCGCGCCGAAACCCGCGGTCGTCGTGGGGATCCCGGTCGGCTTCATCGGCGCCGCGGAGTCGAAGGACGCGCTGGTCGCGGAGGCGGCGGGGCTGGGCGTCGAGTACATCACCGTGCTGGGCCGCCGCGGCGGCAGCGCGATCACGGCGGCGGCGCTCAACGCGCTGGCGCGGGAGGAGGAGCTGTGACGGGGATCCTGTACGGCGTGGGCGTGGGTCCGGGTGATCCGGAGTTGGTCACCGTCAAGGCCGCGCGCCTCATCGCCGAGGCGGACGTGGTGGCGTATCACAGTGCGCGGCACGGCCGCTCGAACGCGCGCGCGTGCGCGGCGCCGTACCTGCGCGAGGGCCAGACGGAGATCCGGTTGATGTACCCGGTGACCACCGAGACCACCGATCACCCCGGCGGCTACCGCGGCGCTCTCGACGACTTCTACGCCGGTGCCGCGGAGGAGCTCGCCGAGCACCTCACGGCGGGGCGCGACGTCGTGCTGCTCGCCGAGGGCGATCCGATGTTCTACAGCTCCTACATGCACATGCACAAACGGCTGCGCGATCGGTTCGAGTGCGTCGTGGTCCCGGGCGTCACGTCCGTGAGCGCCGCGGCCGCCGCCACCGGCGTCCCGCTGGTCGAGGCCGACGAGGTGCTCACCGTGCTCCCCGGCACGCTCCCCGAGCCCGAGCTGCGCCGCCGCCTCGCCGACACCGACGCCGCCGCGATCATGAAGCTGGGCAGGACCTTCCCGACCGTTCGCGGCGCCTTGCAGGACGCCGACCGGGACGGCGCGGCCTGGTACGTCGAGCGCGCCAGCCGCGCGGACGAGCGGGTGCTGTCGGTGGGCGACGTGAGCGCCGAGGACGTCCCGTACTTCGCGACGGTGCTGGTACCCGGCCGGATCAACGCGCCCACGGCACCGTCGGGCGGGGAGGTCGTGGTCGTCGGCCTCGGCCCCGGCGACGATGCGTGGACGACACCGGAGGTCCGGCACGAGCTTGCGGAGGCGACCGACATCGTCGGGTACCAGACCTACACCGACCGCGTGCGCCCCCGGCCCGGGCAGCGCGTGCACGCCTCGGACAACCGCGTGGAGGCCGACCGCGCCCGGCACGCCCTGGAGCTCGCGGCCGGCGGTGCCCGCGTCGCCGTGGTCAGTTCCGGCGATCCCGGCGTGTTCGCGATGGCCTCCGCCGTCGCCGAGGTGGCGGCCGACCCGGCCTTCCACGCCGTCCCCGTCCGCGTGCTTCCGGGTATGACCGCGGCGAACGCCGTCGCGAGCCGCGCGGGAGCGCCTCTCGGCCACGACTACGCGGTGCTTTCGCTCTCGGACTACCTCAAGCCCTGGGAGGTCATCGAGCAGCGGCTGCGCGCCGTCGCCGCGGCGGACCTCGCGCTGGCCGTGTACAACCCGGCGTCGAAGACGCGCCGCGAGCAGCTCGTGCGGATGCGCGAGGTGCTGCTCGACGTGCGCTCCCCCGAGACCGTCGTCATCGTCGGACGCGCCGTCGGCTCGCCCGAGGAAACGCTGACGGTGACGACCCTCGGCGCCTTCGATCCCGAGCAGGTGGACATGCGCTGCCTGCTCATCGTCGGGTCCTCGCGCACCGAGGTCACCGAACGCTCCGGCGGCCGCATCGTGCACACTCCCCGTAGGTACTGACAGAAGGAGAAGAATGATGGCGAAGGCGTACTGGATCGCGTTCTACCAGGAGATCAAGGACCCCGAGAAGATGGCGGCCTACGCGGCCATCGGCGGGCCGGCGATCACCGAGGGCGGCGGGCGCTTCATCGTCCGCGGCCAGGCCGCCGTCGCCTACGAAGCAGGGAAGGTCGAGCGCACCACGGTCATCGAGTTCGACAGCCTCGAGCAGGCCGTCGCGACGCACGACTCCCCCGCCTACCAGGCGGCCCTCGCCGCCCTCGGCGACGGTGCCGTCCGCGAGATCCGGATCTGCGAAGGCTCCTGAACTGCGCTGACCCGCCGCCGCGGAGCCTGCCCCTCGCAGGGGCAGGCAACCGCCCGCGCAGTGGACCAGACTCGGGGACATGATCGATGAGACCGCCCCGACCCTGGCGTCCTTCCTCCGCTCCCGGCGCGCCGCGGTGGACGCCGACGCCCTCGGCCTCCCCAGCTACGGCCGCCGGCGGGTCCCGGGCCTGCGCCGCGAGGAACTCGCCGAGCTCGCCGGGGTATCGGTCAACTACCTGACCCGCCTCGAACAGGGTGCCGCCGGAAATCCCTCCGACGAGGTCCTGAGCGCACTCGCCCGCGCCCTGCAGCTGAGCGAGGTCGAGCGCCTGCACCTCCTCGAGCTGGCCCATCCGTCGGGCGAGGGGGCGGCGCCGATCGATCGGCACGGCGCCGGATTCACCGGCGTGCGCCAACTCGTCGACGCGATGGAGACGCCCGCCGTGGTGCTCTCCCGCAACCAGGACATCCTAGCGTGGAATCGCCTCGGCAACGCCGTTCTGGCCCCGCACGTCCCGTACGAGGACCTGCACGCCGATCCGCCGCCGAACAAGGTGCGGCAGACCTTCCTCGATCCGGAGGTCAGGTCGCTCTTCGTCGATTGGGAACTGGAGGCCGAGCTGGCCGTCGCGTCGCTCCGCTGGGTCGCCGCCCAGTTCCCCGACGACGCGGCGCTCCGCGGCCTCCTCGGCGAGCTGGTGCTCGATCGCGACTTCGCCCGGCTGTGGGCACTGCAGGCCGTCGAGCTGTGCACCAGCGGCGTCAAACGGTTCCACCATCCGTGGGTGGGCCGGCTCGACCTCTGCTACCAGATGCTCCACCTCCCCGAGTCCGACGGTGCGCGCATGATCGCGTTCAGCGCCGCGCCCGGCAGCCCGGACGACGACGCCCTGACGCTGCTGCGGCACCGCGTGGCCGACTGAGCCGCACCCCCAGCCCCAACCCTCCCTCCACCAGGGTCGCCGAACCGCGGCGACCGCTGGCGATCCCCACTGCCCGAAGAACGGATCCGTCATGCCCCTGCACCCCCAGGCCGCCGCCCACCTCGCCGCCATCGCCGGCGCCGCGCCCGTCCACGCCGGCTCCGTCGCGGAGGCCCGCCGGGCGGGACGCGGCTACCTCGACCTGCAACGCCGCGCACCCGACGTCGACCACGTCCGGCACACCTACGTGATCGGCCCGGGATCGTCTCTGCCCGTGCGCGTGTACCGCGACGGCCCGCCCGGCGGCCCTGTGATCCTCATGCTGCACGGCAGCGGCTTCGTGATCGCCGACATCGAGGTCAGCGACGAACCCGCGCGGCTCCTGGCGCTCGCCACGGGCTTCACCGTCGTCACCGTCGACTACCGGAAGGCGCCCGAGAACCCCTATCCTGCGGCGATAGACGACGCCGCGGCCGTGCTCGAGTGGATCGCCTCCGGCGCGCTCGACGTGGATCCGGAGCGGATCGCAGTCGTCGGCGACAGCGCGGGAGGGACTCTCGCCGCCGCCCTGGTACAGCGCGTCCGCGACCGCGGCGGACCCGCCGTCGCCGCGCACGCGCTCCTGTATCCGTCCCTCCGGCGGCACTCCCCCGCTTCGAATCTGGCCGATGACGAGGTGAGCCTGTCCGCCCGCGACGTCACCTGGTTCTGGGATCACTACCTCGGCGCCGGCTCGACCCCCGAAGGCGCGCAGCCGCTCGACGCGACCGACTTCTCGGGCCTACCGGCCGCCTTCGTCGCGACCGCCGAGTACGACGTGCTCCGCGGCGACGGCGAGGAGTACGCCGCCGCCCTCCGAGCTGCGGGCGCCGCCGTCGAGTACCGCGACTATCCCGGCACCCTGCACGGCTTCTACTGGATGGACGCCGTCCTCGACGCCGCCACCGACCTCCAGCGCGACCTGGCCTTCTGGCTGCGCGCGACCCTGAACGGAGCCCGATGATGACCGCCCTCTCGCACCGTCGCCTACACCCCGGACTACTGGCACTCGCCATGGGCGGCTTCGGGATCGGGCTCACGGAGTTCTCCATCACCGGCCTGCTCTCCGACGTCGCGAGCGACCTGGGAGTGAGCATCCCCGTCGCCGGCGGACTGGTCACCGGCTATGCGCTCGGCGTCGTGTTCGGCGCCTTCACCGTGACGCTCGCCCTGGTGTCGCGGCCGCCGAAGACCGCGCTGCTGATCCTGCTGGCCCTCTTCGTCGCGGGGAACGCCCTCTCCGCGGCCGGCCCCACCTACGAGTCGGTGATGGCGGGCCGGATCCTCGCGGCGTTGTGCCATGGCGGCTTCTTCGGGATCGGTGCCGTGCTCGCGGCGCGGCTGGTCACACCCGACCGCCAGGCGTCGGCCATCGCGCTGATGTTCGCCGGGCTGACCGTCGCGAACGTGCTCGGCGTCCCCTCCGGCACCGCGCTCGGTCACCGGTTCGGGTGGCGGGCCACGTTCGTCGCGGTCGCCGTGATCGGGCTCGTGGCCATGGCGGCGATCGCCTCGCTGGTGCCGAGCGTGCCCGCCGAGACGACCTCGGTGCGCGCTCAGCTGTCGGTGCTGTCGCGTCCCACCGTCTGGATCGCCTGCGCCGTCACGGCTCTCGTCTTCGGCGGGCTGTTCGGCGCCTTCACCTACATCGAGCCGCTGCTGCGGTCCGTCACCGGCTTCGGCGCCGCCGCGATCCCCTGGCTCCTGGTGCTGTTCGGACTGGGCCTGTTCGCCGGCAACCTCGTCGGTGGCCGTGCCGCCGACCGGGACGCGGACCGCGCGTTGCTCACGTTCGCCGCGCTCCTGCCCCTCGCCATCGCGGCGGTCGCGGTGCTCGCGGGCTCGAAGCCGCTCGTCGCGGTCGCGCTCGCCGTCATGGGCCTCATCGGCTTCGCGACGGTGCCCGCCCTGCAACTGCGCGTGCTGCGGAACGCCGGCACCGCGACGCTCATCGCCTCATCGGCCAACATCGCGGCGTTCAACCTGGGCAACGCCGTGGGTGCACACCTCGGCGGCACGGGGATCAGCCTCGGAGGCGGCCCGACGTCGCCGGTGTGGATCGGCGTCGCCCTGAGCGGTGCGGGCGCCCTGCTGGCCGCCGCGAGCATCGCCGCCGAGCGACGGCGCCGCGCTCCCCGTCCCGGCGTGCGGGTCGACGGAGCGGCGGTCTGAGCCCCGCTCGCCGGTCCCCGGAACAGCGGGGGCCGGCGAGGCGTTGGACCGTGCATGGCCTCGACCGAGTTCGACCCCCGCACCCTGATCGCCGCCAGCCGGATCGGCGTCCTCGCCACGCTCCGGGCCAGTGGCATGCCGCAGCTCTCCCCCGTCACCACGGTGTACGACGCGGACGCCGACCGGATCCTCGTGTCCATGACCGCCGGCCGCGCGAAAGAGGCGAACCTGCGCCGCGATCCGCGGGCCGCGATCGAGTTCACGAGCGCCGACGGCTACACCTGGGCCACGGCTGAAGGCACCGCGACGCTCATCGGCCCGTCGACGGATCCCGACGGTGCCGAGGTGGACGCGCTCGTCGACTACTACCGCGCCGGTGCTGGCGAGCATCCCGACTGGCGTGAGTACCGCGAGGTCATGGTCGCGGACCGCCGTGTGCTGCTCGTCCTGCAGATCACGCACGCGTACGGCGCCAAACTGCGCTGAGCGTCCCCGTCGGGCCTCTCAGGCGGCGCCGAAGCGGGCTATGGCCTCCACTGCCGTCACGCGGCCGGCGGTCGCGAGGTCGAGGTTCGCCAATGACGCCGCATGCACGTCCGGATCCGCCGCGGCGACGCAGTCCTCGACGACGTGCACGACCAGGCCGAGATCGGTGCCGTGCCGCGCGGTCTGCTCGACAGTGAGGTTGGTCGCGACGCCGGTGAGGTAGAGGGTGTCGATCCCGTGCTCCGCGAGCCACTCCGTGGCCGGCCCCGCGAGCCCGGAGAGGCGCTGGTTGTCGTACACCGCGGTCGGCTGGTCGGCCATCGCGGCGATGATGCCCGCGCCGCCGGCGTCCGGGCGGAAGGATTCCTGCGCGTCACCGACCGCCTGCATGAACGCGGTGTTCCGCACGAGATCGCCCTCGCCCTCGGGCACGGTGAACCGGGTGAAGATCACCGGCACGCCCGCTGCGAGCGCCGCGTCGTGGAAGGCCGCCGCCCGGTCCACGACGCCGGACTCTTCGACCGGTCCCGCCAGCATCGGCCCGAAGAAGCCCTCCGGCTCGATCACGTTCACCTGCCAGTGCAGGGCCAGGACAGCAGCTGTCATCCCCCGATCATGCCGCGCTCAGTCCACCGCCCGCAGGAACTCGGCGACCTCGACGGCCCATTCCTCGGCCTCGGACGGCGTGAAGATGTGCCCGGCCCCGGCGTACTCGACGACGCGCGACCCGGGGATCGCGCTGAACTCCCGTGCGATGTCGGCGGGCACCAACCGATCGCCGCCCGCGACGACGACCAGGGTGGGAACCGCGATGCCGGGCAGGAGATCCGTGACGTCCACGCGCCCGGCCAGATCGATCTGCGCGGACATCCCCTCCGGCATCGTGTCGCGGACCGCGATCCGCGTCTCATCGAGAGCCGCCGGCGGCAGCACACGCAGCGTCGCGTCCGAGGACGCGACGGACAGCACGTACGCCGCGAGCGCGTCGTGGGCGCCGGCCGCGGCGAGCGCACTGATCGTGTCCGTGACCGTCCGTACCCGGAAGTCGGATCGGGCGACGCCGACCGTCAGCACCAGGGCCGAGACGTGTTCGGGGTGGCGGTGCGCGGCCGTGATCGCCACGGCCGCCCCGAGGGAGAGCCCGACGACCGGGAAGCGCTCGGCGCCGCGGCTCACGGCGGCCGCCACGACGCGATCGGCGAGGTCCTCGAGGGCGAGCGGCGCTGCGCCGAGCGGGGTACCGCCCGATCCGGGCCACGACGGTCCGACGAACCGCAGGTCGGGCGCGCGGTCGACCAGCGCGGCGAAGTTCTCCAGAACCCCGCCGCCCGCGCCGTGGGCGAGCGCGACGACGGGGCCGGCGCCGCGGTCGATGACGGCGGAGCGGGCGGTGGACAGGATCTGGGTGGCACGATCGGAATACATGCGTGCAGTGTGCGGGTTGACGCCGGTGTGAAGGTCAAGGGCGGGATGCTGATCGGCGAGTTGTCCGAGGTCACAGGCGCGAGCACGCGGTCGCTGCGGTACTACGAGGAGAAGGGCCTTCTGGCAGCGGAGCGCACCCCCGCCGGCTACCGCGTCTACGACGGCGACGCCGCCGGGCAGGTGCGCCGGATCCGCGGCCTCCTCGACGCGGGCTTCGACACCGACGCCATCCGGGTGATCCTCCCGTGCGCCCGGGACGAGCGGACCGTCGACCTGTGCCCCGCGATCGAGGCCGCGATGCGCGCCACCCTGTCCCGCATCGACGCGGATCTCGGCGAGTTGACGCGGAGACGGTCCGCCGTCAGCGCGCTTCTCGGGTGAGCAGGCGCGCCCCCACCAGGGCCACGACGGCGCCGGGCAGGACGTTGAGCAGCAGGATCGGGAACTCCTCGGCCACTGTGTAGCCGTGCGAGACGCCGACGGCCAGGTTCGCGATCATCGCCAGCGTCCACAGCACGACGAAGGCGATCGCCGCCCGCTGCGGACCCACGGATCCGACCTTGCGCCCGACGGCGAGGAAGACCAGGGCCAGCACGATCCCGAGGGTGACGATGATGATCGTCCGCACGGTCGTCAGCCCTCGCGGATCGTCATGGACTTGAGGCGATCGCCCTCGACGGCGAAGGTGAACTCGCTCAGGCCGTTGGCGTGGGTGCTGCGCCAATCGCCCACCACCGTCACTGTGTCGCCGTCGACGGTGACCTTCTCCGGCGTCAGCACGCCCTTCGCGCCGATGAACTCGTTCGCGCTCCACCCCTGCATCGCGGCGCGATCGCCGAAGACGCGGCCCCAGTCGTCGATGTAGCCGTCGGCGGTGAAGGCATCGAGGAAGGCCGCTTCGTCACCGGCGTTCACGGAGTCGATGAACTCCTTGACCGGGCTGGGGATCTCGATGTTCGTCATGCGCGTCTCCTCGTCGTAGCGTCCGTGGGCTTGCAGCCCCACAGTCGCCATCGTAGGGGCGCGAGGGCGGCTCTGCCGCACGAATACCGGTCCGATCCACAAGTCCTGCTTGTACGTCGGGGCGAGAGTCACGCGTCTCCGACGAGCCGGGCGTAGGCGGCAGCCGCGGTCGGCACCGCGGGCACCCCTGCGGGTCGCTCGGGCCGGTCGACGACGACCACGTCGATCCCGAGTTCCCGCGCCGCGGCCAGCTTCGCCGAGACGAGATCCCCGCCGCTGTTCTTGGTCACCAGCACGTCGATCCGGTTGTCGCGCAGCAGCGTCCGCTCGGATTCCACGGTGTACGGGCCGCGGTCGCGGAGCAGTTCGTGCCGCGGCGGTAGGGCGCACGACGGCGCGTCGACCACCCGGATCAGGAACCACCAGGCCTCGAGCGCCGCGAACTCGCCGACGTCCTGACGGCCGGTCGTCAGCATCGCGCGCCCACCCTCCCGGCGGGCCAGCACGCGGGCCGCGGCGGGCACCGTCGGCACGCGGGTCCACTGGTCGCCCGCTACCGGAGACCACTCCGGCCGGACCAGCGCGAGCAGCGGCACCCCCGACGCCTCCGCCGCGAGCGCGGCGTTGCGGGAGATGGTCGACGCGAACGGATGCGTCGCGTCCACGAGCACGTCCACGCCGTCCTCCGCGAGGAACGCCGCTAGGCCCGACGGTCCGCCGAACCCGCCGATCCGCGTCTCCCCCACCGGTAGGCGCGGATTCGCCACGCGGCCGGCGAGTGAGCTGAGCACCGTGAACCGCGGGTCCTCGAGGAGGAGGCGGGCCAGTTCGCGGGCCTCGGCGGTCCCGCCGAGGACCAGCACGCGCGGCATCAGTGGCTCGCCCCCGGGGCGCGCAGGCGGCGCGCCGAGTACAGGTAGCTCTCCTCGAAGGCCTCCGCGGCCAGCACCTTGCCGACGAAGATGACCGCGGTCTTCGTGATCCCCTCCGCCGCCAGGCGCTCCGGAAGCTCAGCGAGCCGGCAGCGGACGATCCGCTCGTCCTCCCGGCTGGCGGAGGCCACGACCGCCACGGGGCAGTCGGCGCCGTAGTGCGGCAGTAGATCCTCGGTCAGCGCCTGCGCACGGTGCGCGGCGAGGTGCAGCGCCAGGGTCACCCCGGTCCGGGCGAGCGAGGCCAGATCCTCCCCCGCGGGCATGTCCGTCGACAGCGTGGAGACGCGGGAAATGAGCAACGACTGGCCAACGCCGGGCACCGTCAGCTCCCGGCCGAGCGCGGCGGAGGCGGCGGCGAAGGCGGGCACGCCCGGGACGATCTCGTACGGCACGCCGGCCGCGTCGAGCCGGCGAGCCTGCTCCGTGAACGCGGAGTACAGGGAGATGTCGCCCGAGTGCAGGCGCGCCACGTCCAGACCCGCCGCGTGCGCGGAAACCAACTGGTCGACGATGTCGGGCAGCGGCATCCGCGCCGTGTCCACGAGCGTCGCCCCCGGCGGGCACCGGTCCAGCATCTGCTGCGGCACCAGCGATCCCGCGTACAGGCAGACGGTGCAGCGCGCGAGCAGCTCCGCGCCGCGCAGCGTCAGCAGGTCCGGGGCGCCTGGACCGGCGCCGATGAAGTAGACGGTCACGCATCACCTTTCACGAACACCCATTGCACGATCGGCCGGCGCGGCTGCCACGCGGTGCCCCCACCCAGGGGTGCGAGGTCTGCGATCGTGCAGCTGCGCAGCTCGCCGCCGTACCGGGCCCGCAGCGCTGCGGCCAGGGCCTGGCCCTCGACGGTGACGGTGTTCGCGACGAGCCGCCCGCCCGCGGGCAGCACCCCGACGCACGCCGCGGCGAGGGGCTCGGTGAGGCCGCCGCCGACGAAGATCGCGTCGGGCATCGGCAGGTCCGCCGTGAGGTCCGCCGTGTCGCCGACGACCACCTCGACGGTCACGCCGGCCCGGGCCGCGTTGCGCGCCACCCGCTCGGACCGGTCCGCACGCCGTTCGACGGCGACGACGGAGCCGCCGCCCTGCAGCGCCCAGGTGATCCCGACGGAGCCCGAGCCCGCGCCGAAGTCCCAGATCCAGCCGGGCGTCGGGCGCAAGGCCGCCACCGTCATGGCGCGGACATCGGCCTTGGTGATCTGGCCGTCGTGCTCGAAGGCGAACTCCCCCGCCGGACCGGCCGGATCGATCGCCACCACGTTCAGGTCGTCGACGCGCAGGTTCCTCCGGAACGTGCGGACCTTCTCGCGGGGGCCGCCGAGCTGCTCCAGGACCGTCATCGTCGCGGCGAGGCCGGCGTCGCGCAGCAGGTCCGCGAGGAGCGCGGGCGTGGCACCGGACTCGCTGAGCACCAGGGTCCGCCGACCGTCGCGGACCGCTCGGACCACCGGCGACGGGTCCCGCGCCACCGCGGAGACGACGGTGACCTCCTCGGCGGGCCAGCCCAGCCGGGCGCAGGCCAGAGCGAACGACGACAGGTGCGGGATCACGTGCAGGTCCAGGTCGGGCCGGCGGCGCGCGATCGTCGCTCCCACGCCGTAGAACATCGGGTCCCCGCTGGCCAGCACGTGCACCCCGTCGGCGAGCTCGTCGATCGCCGGCAGCAGCGGCGAGGGCCACGGGCGCGCGGCCTCGTCGGCGAGCTCCTCCGGCAGGAGCTTGAGCTGCCGGGGTGCACCGTGGATGACGGTCGCGTCGAGCAGGGCACGCCGCGCAGCGTCGGTCAGCCCCGGCCAGCCGTCGGCGCCGATGCCGACCACCGTCACCGTCATCGCGGCATCCACCGCCAGACGGCCTGCGGGACGAACCGCAGCCCGGCGTACAGGGGCCGTAGCACCGGCGGGATCCACACGACCCGGCGGCCGCGGCGCAGCGCGTGTACCGTCGCCTCCGCGACCTGGGGTGCCGTGCGGCTGAACGGCGCGGGCTTCACCCCGGACGCCATCAGCTCGCGGGTCATCGCGCCCACGATGAAGCCTGGCCGAGCGAGTAGCACCTGGATACCGCTGCCGTGCAACGAATCCGTGAAGCCCTGCACGAATCCGTCGAGTCCCGCCTTGGTGCTGCCGTAGACGTAGTTGGCCTTGCGGACGCGGACCCCGGCGACCGACGAGAAGGCGACGATCGCGCCCCGGCCGCCCGGGCGCTCGTCCTGGGCGCGCAACAGTTTCGCCAGCCCCAGCAGGATGGACACCTGCGCCACGTAGTCGGTCTGCGCGATCTGCACGGCGTGCGACGGATCCGCCTCGGCCCGGGCCTGGTCGCCGAGGATCCCGAACGCCACCACCGCCACACCGATGCGGCCGAACCGGTCGGCCACCTCGTCGAGGAAGGCCGCGTGCCGGTCGGTGCGGTCGGCGTCGAACTCGACCGGGAAGACGCCGGTGGCGCCGACCTCGCGCAGCATCGCGATCTGAGCGTCCAGGTGCTCCGAGCGGCGGGCCGCGAGGACCACGTCGCGGCCCGGCGCGATCCGCCGGACCACCTCCAGACCGACCTCGCTCCGGCCGCCCAGGAGGAGCACCGCGCCGTCGGGAATCCTGTCCGCACTCACCGGACCAGACTAGACGCGCGGCACCCCGCTACCGTGACGGTGTGCCGAACGACCGCCCCGTCCTCAATCCCGACGCCCTCGCCTTCGTGACCGACCGTCACCTCGCGACGCTGAGCACCCTGCGCGCCGACGGGACGCCGCACACCGTGGCGATCGCGTTCACCTACGACCCCGCGACCGGCATCGCCCGCGTCATCACTTCCGGCGACAGCCAGAAGGCCCGCAACGCGGGCCGCGGCGGATACGCCGCGCTGACCCAGGTCGACGGCGCCCGCTGGCTCACCCTGGAGGGGCCGGCCCGGGTCCTGACCGACCCGGAGTCGGTGCGCGACGCCGAGGCCCGCTACGCGGTGCGCTACAAGCCGCCGCGGGAGAACCCGAAGCGCGTGGTGATCGAGATCGACGTGACCCGAGTGCTGGGATCGAGCACGCTCCGCGGTTGACGGACGAGAGCGGCTAGCGCGCGGGGATGTTCCCGTCCATGTCCTCCAGCGTCTTGCCCTTGGTCTCGGGCACGAACCGGTAGACGAAGAACAGCGACAGCAGCGCGAACGTCGCGTACAACCCGTAGGCCAGCGTGAGGTTGCCCTCCATCTTCGGGAAGGTCACGGTGATGGCCCAGTTGGCGGCCCACTGCGCGGCCGCAGCGAGGGAGAGCGCCGCGCCGCGGATGCGGTTCGGGAACATCTCGCCGAGCAGCACCCACACCACCGGGCCCCAGCTCACGCCGAAGAAGATCACGAACAGGTTCGCCGCGACGAGGGCGAGGACGCCGACCACCCCGGTCAGCGAGGGCTTCCCGTCGACGATCTCCGCCGTGCTGAAGCAGACCGCCATCGTGGCGAGCGAGACCGTCATGCCGATCGAGCCGATGAGCAGCAGCGGCCGGCGGCCGATCCGGTCGACCAGCATGATGGCGACGATGGTCACGATGACGTTGACGATCGAGGTGAAGACGCTGATCAGGTTCGACTGCGACTCCTCGAAACCGACGGCCTGCCACAGCATGTTCGAGTAGTAGAAGATCACGTTGATGCCCACGGCCTGCTGGAAGATCGACAGCAGCAGGCCCACCCAGACGATCGGGTAGATGCCGCCGCCGGGCCGGACCAGGTCGCGCCAGGAGTGCTTCTCCTCGCCCGCGAGGCTCTCCTCGATCCGCGTGACGGTGATGTCCATGTTCTTCTCGCCCAGGAGCATGGTGAGGACCTTCCGGGCCTCGGGGATCCGGTGCCGGGAGACCAGGTACCGCGGCGACTCGGGGATCATCGTGGACGCCACGCCGTACACGATGGCGGGGATCGCCATCACCAGGAACATCCAGCGCCAGGCCTCCATGCCCAGCCACAGGTCGTTCGACGCGCCGCCCGCCAGGGACGCCAGGAGCCAGTCGACCAGCAGCGAGAGGAAGATGCCGAGCACGATCGCCATCTGCTGCAGCGATCCCAGCCGGCCGCGGATCCGGGCCGGCGAGACCTCCGCGATGTAGGCCGGGGCGATCACCGAAGCCACGCCGACGCCGACGCCGCCGACCACGCGGAAGACGATGAGCATCCAGGTGTGAGTCGCGAACGCGCAGCCGAGCGCGCTGAGCAGGAACAGCACCGCCGCGATCTGCATGACGCGCAGGCGGCCGATCCGGTCCGCTATGCGGCCCGCCGTCATCGCGCCGGCGGCGGCGCCCAGCAGCGCGGACGCGACGGCGAAGCCGAGCGTGTAGCCGTGGATGTCGAACCGGCCCTCGATGGCCTTCGTCGCGCCGTTGATGACCGCGCTGTCGTAGCCGAAGAGGAGGCCGCCCATCGCGGCGACGACCGCGATCTGGACGACGCGGCTGCTGTTTCCGTCGCCCTCCTCGAAGATCGAGGGCCCTTCGGGCGTCCCGCCGCCGTGCGTCATGGTGCCTCCGCTGTGTCGCTCCTAGAGGATCGTCAAGCTGTGGGGCCGGGTGTTCACGCTCTCGCAGCCGTCCTCGGTGACGATGACGATATCCTCGATCCGCGCTCCCCACCGGCCACTGAAGTAGATTCCCGGCTCGATCGAGAAGGCCATGCCGGGTTCGACCGGAATGTCGTTGCCCGCAACGATGTAGGGCTCCTCGTGCACGGACAGACCGATGCCGTGCCCGGTGCGGTGTAGGAAGAACTCCCCCAGGCCGGCGCCCACGAGCAACTCGCGGCCGGCGGCGTCGATCGCCTCGGCGCTCACGCCCGGCCGCACGGCGTCGACGGAGGCCCGCTGTGCCCGCTCGAGCAGCGCGTACTGCTCCAGGACCTCCGGCGCCGGCTCGCCCATCGCATAGGTTCGCGTGCAGTCCGAGTTGTAGCCCGAGGCCAGCGGACCGCCGATGTCGACCACCACGACGTCGCCCGCCTCGACCACCCGGTCCGACACCTCGTGGTGCGGGTCGGCGCCGTGCGGTCCCGAGCCGACGATGATGAACGCGGCCTCGGTGTGCCCCTCCTCGACGATGGCGGCCGCGATGTCGTCGGCCACCTCGCGCTCCGTGCGCCCGACCTTGAGGAAGTCGCCGACCCGGGCGTGCACCCGATCGATCGCGGCGCCCGCGGCCCGCAGCTCGTCGAGCTCCGCCGGATCCTTGATCATCCGCAGTCGGCGCAGCACGCCGGTCGCCAGGCGCACGCTCAGGCCCCGGTCCAGCAGCGGTACCAGGTGCAGCGCGGGCACGGCGTCGGCGACGGCCACCGTCGACGCCCCGGAGAGGAGGCCGAGGACCAGTGCGTACGGGTCGTCACCGTCGACCCAGTCGAGGATCGAGAGCTCGACGCCGGCCGCGCGCAGCCCGGGCACCGAGGAGTCCTTGAGGATCGCCAGTTCGAGCCGCGGGACGACCAGTCCGAAGCCGGTGTCGGTGATCACCAGGGCCGTCAGCCGCTCGAAGGACTCGCTGACGATGCCCGTGAGGTAGGCGAGGTCGGGGCCGGGGGTGATGACCAGCGGGGTGCCCGCCGAGGTCGCGAGCTGCTGGGCCCGGGTGAGACGGGTCGCGTACACCGAGGCGGGAAAGGACTGGGGGTTACTCATGATCCGATTGTGACACGATGATTCCCGTGACGAACGACGCGCGCCCACTGATGCTGCTCGACTCCGCCGGGCTCTGGTTCCGGGCCTACTACGCGATCCCCGACAAGGTCACGTCGGCCGACGGTCGCTCGGTCAACGCGCTGCGCGGCTTCCTCGACATGACCTCGCAGCTCATCGCCACACATCGGCCGGGGCGCCTCGTGGCGTGCCTCGACCTGGACTGGCGCCCCGCGTTCCGGGTGGAGTTGCTGCCCACGTACAAGACCCACCGGGTCGCCGAGGACGGCGACGGCAGCGCCGAGGAGGTGCCCGACACCCTCTCGCCGCAGGTGGACATGATCCTCGAGGTGCTCGACGCCGTCGGGATCGCGACCGGCGGCGCCGTCGGCCTGGAGGCGGACGACGTGCTCGGTACCCTGGCCGCGCGCGAGCAGAACGACCCGGTCATCGTGGTCTCGGGCGACCGCGACCTGCTGCAGGTGGCCGACGACGCCGCGCCCGGCGTGCGGTGCCTGTACATCGGTCGCGGCATCGCCAAGGCCGAGATGTTCGGGCCGGCCGAGGTGGCCGAGAAGTACGGACTGCCCCTGGACCGGGCCGGCGAGGCCTACGCGGAGCTCGCCCTGCTGCGCGGCGACCCGTCCGACGGGCTGCCCGGCGTGCCCGGCATCGGCGAGAAGACGGCCTCCAAGCTGCTGCTGGAGTACGGCTCGCTCGCGGCGATCCGCGAGGCCGCGGCGCGGACCCCGTCGCCGCTGCCCGCACGCGCGGCGACGTCGATCGCGGCGTCGGCCGACTACCTCGACGCCGCCTGGGACGTCGTCTGGGTGCAGCGGGACGCGGACGTCGCCCTGTCGGGCTCCGACGCCCTGCCCCGGGAAGCACGAGATCCGCAGCGCCTGGCCGAACTGGCCGAGGAACTGCGGATCGGAGCGCAGGTGGAGCGCCTGCTCGCCGCCCTCGCGGGCTGACGGAACCGGCCCGCGGGACACCCCGCGGGCCGCCGGTATCAGGAGGGCGCGCCCACCTGGTACTTGCCGTTGTCGTCGAGCACCTTGACCTGGACGGTCTTCTCCTTGCCGCCGACGGTGGCGGTGCACGTGAAGGTCTCGCCGGACTTGACCTTGACACCGTCCGTCTTGCAGTCGACGTCCTTGGTGTCGGTCTCGTTGTAGCTGTCGGTGAGGACCCTCGTGACGCCCTCGTTGACCTTCGCGTTGTCGAACTTCTTGCCGAAGAAGGCGCCGGTGAGCCAGCCCACCAGCACGACGATCGCCACGATGAAAATGATCGCCGCGGCGGCGATGCCGACGATGAGGCCGGTCTTCGACTTCTTGGGACCGCCCAGGCCGGGCTGCCCCGGTTGGCCGAACTGCTGCCCGAACTGCTGGCCCGCGAACTGCGCCGGCTGACCCGGCTGCTGGCCGAACTGGTCCTGACCGAACTGCGGGGGCTGCTGCTGGTAGCCGCCGAACTGCTGGCCCTGCGGCTGCGGCTGCTGGCCCCACTGGCCCTGGTACTGCGGCGAGATCTGGGTCTGATCACCCGACGGAGCGCCGAAGCCCTGCTGGCCGTACTGCGGTGCGACATGGGTCTGATCCTGCGGGGGCTGCTGCTGGCCCGGCTGCTGCCACCCCTGCTGCGCCCACTGGTTCGGATCCTGCGGGTTGCTCATGTGTCCACTCCTCCCCTGTCGCCGGCCGACGGCCCGCGACGTACGCCTCTTCGGTCAAGATACCCGATCATCAGCCCGATTCCGCGACGACGCCGCGCCGGACGGCCGCGATCGCCGCGGTCGCGACGGTCGCCAATCCGGGGCGGGTGTCGAACGAGGTCTGCTTGATCTGATCGAGCAGGTCGATCACCTGTCGGCACCAGCGGACGAAGTCGCCCGCGGGAAGCGGCCGGCCCCGCTCGCCGGCCGCGAGCAGTACCGCGGCGAGCGTCCCGCCCGCGGCCCACTGGTGCATCGGGGCGACGAATCCGATGTCCGGCTCGCGGCTGGGCTCGAGGCGGTGCGCGGCCTCGGCGGCGACGATGTCGGTCCACCGGTCCGCGATGTCCCGCACGGCCGAGCGCACGGCGCCCGGAACCTTCTCGCCGGTCAGGAGCATCCCGCCGCGCTCGCCGCGCGACTCGAAGACGAGTGCGCTCACCACCGCGGCGAGGCCGGCCGGGTCGAGGCCGTCGAAGACGCCGTCCTCGATGCACTCGCACACCAGCAGGTCGGACTCGCTGTAGACGCGGGCCAGACGGTGCCCGGACTCCGTGAGCTCGGACTCGCCGTCGACGGTCTCGATGTACCCGCGGTCGCCGAGCAGCGCCACGATGCGCTCGAAGGTGACGGCCAGCGACGACGTCGTCGCGCGGACGGTCGCGGCCGATCCGGTGACCTCCCGCTCCAGCCGGGCGTAACGCTCGGCGAGCCGATCCAGCTCGGGCGCCCGCTGTCCGGTGTGCGCGGGGTGGGCCCGCATGCGCGCCCGCAGGTCGGCGAGCTGGGTGTCGGACGCGGCGGGGCGCTGCGCCTTCGCCTGCTGGCGCGGCGCGGAGATCGCGCTGTTGCGCAGGGTGGACGCAAGATCGCGCTTGCCGCGGCCCGAGCGGTAGTCCGCGTTCTTCGGCACCCGGAGCGTCCCGAGCACGGCGATGTCGCCCACGAAATCGGCGGCGCCGACGCGGCCCGACCAGCTGCTCTCGGTCACCACGACGGGCTTGGGGTCGCGGCGGTCGCCCGAGGGCTCGACGACGAGGGCGAGGCCCCGGCGCCGGCCACCGGTCACGGCGATGACGTCGCCGCGGCGGAGTTCGGCGAGCGCGGTGGCGGCCCCGTCGCGGCGGTCCGCGAGGTGTTCGCGACGCAGGGAGCGTTCCCGGGCGCGGACGGCCTCGCGCAGCCGCACGTACTCCAGGTAGTCGGCGCCGCCCGCGGCCTCGGTGATCTGGGCTCCGAGCGTCGCCAGTTCCTTCTCTCCCCGCTCGACGCGTTTCGCCAACCCGACGACGGACCGGTCGGCCTGGAATTGCGCGAAGCTGGCCTCGAGCAGGCGCTCCGCGCCGGTGCGGCCCAGGCGGTCCAGCAGGTTGATCGACATGTTGTAGCCGGGCGAGAACGAGCTGATCAGCGGGAACGTGCGCGCCCCCGCGAGCCCGGCCACCTCCTGCGGGCGCACGCCGGTCTGCCACAGCACCACCGCGTGGCCCTCGATGTCGATGCCGCGGCGGCCGGCCCGGCCCGTCAGCTGGGTGTACTCGCCCGGGGTGAGCTCGACATGCGACTCGCCGTTGTACTTGACCAGGCGCTCCAGCACGACGGTGCGCGCGGGCATGTTGATGCCCAGCGCGAGGGTCTCCGTGGCGAAGACCGCGCGCACGAGCCCTCGCACGAAGAGCTCCTCGACCGCGTGCCGGAACGCGGGCAGCATACCGGCGTGGTGTGCTGCGAAGCCGCGGAGCAGGGCCGCGCGCCACTCCTCGTAGCCGAGCAGGTCGAGGTCGGCGGGCGAGAACTCCGCGACGTGCTTGTCGACGATCCGGCCGATCTCCTCGGCCTGCTCCTGGTCCGTGAGGACCACCGGCGACCGCAGGCACTGCGTGAGCGCCTGCTCGCAGCCGGAGCGCGAGAAGACGAAGGTGATCGCCGGCAGCAGGCCCTCGGCGTCGAGCAGCGCGATGACGTCGGGCCGCGGGATGGGGCGGCGCGTCGCCTGCGGGCGGCCCCGGCCGCCGGCGCGACGCCCGGTGCGGCTGTTGATGCCCGGCTCGAAACTGCGGTCGAGCGATTCGCGCTGTTTGACGTAGCGCACCAGGTCGGCGTCGAGGACCAGGTTCTTCTGCCCGGACTCCTGCGCGGTGCGCAGGGCCTTCGTGTCGAAGAGGTCGAACAGCCTGCGCCCCACGAGCATGTGCTGCCAGAGCGGCACGGGGCGGTGCTCGTCGACGATCACCTCGGTGCTGCCCCGGACCTCGGTGATCCACGCGCCGAACTCCTCGGCATTGGAGACAGTGGCGGAGAGGCTGACCAGCCGGACGTCCTGCGGGAGGTGCAGGATCACCTCCTCCCACACCGCGCCGCGGAAGCGGTCCGCGAGGTAGTGCACCTCGTCCATCACCACGTGGCTCAGACCGTCGAGGGTGGTGGAGTTCGCGTAGAGCATGTTCCGCAGTACCTCGGTGGTCATCACGACCACGGGCGCGGAGGAGTTGATCGCGGTGTCGCCCGTCAGCAGCCCGACGTTCTGCGCGCCGTAGCGGGCGGTCAGCTCGGCGTGCTTCTGGTTGGACAGCGCCTTGATCGGTGTCGTGTAGAAGCACTTGGTGCCGGCGGCCAGGGCGAGGTGGACGGCGAACTCGCCGACCACGGTCTTGCCCGCGCCCGTCGGGGCGCACACGAGCACGCCGCGGCCCTGTTCGAGTGCGCGGCAGCCCTGGACCTGGAACGGGTCGAGGGTGAACTCGAGGGCTGCGGTGAAGCTGTCGAACTCAGAGGACGTCATCGAACCCCGAACGCGGGATCGACGTGCGCGTCAGCTTGTCGGGCCGCCCGACCGGGGCCGGGGCGGCGAGCGCGCTGCCCGACGGGCCCGCGGACGCGCCGATCGGTTGCGGGGCCGACGGTGCCGGCGACGCCGCCTCGTCGTCGAGCTCGCCCGTCCAGGCGTCTCCGCCGACGGCGCGCTTGGCCTTGCGGCGGTCGTGGAAGCGGGCGAACTGGATCGACAGCTCGAGCAGCACGGCGAGTGCCGCGCCCAGCGCGAGCATCGTGAACGGATCCCCCGACGGCGTGATCACGGCGGAGAAGATGAACATCGACAGGAGCAGGCCGCGGCGCCACTTCACCAGCTTGGCGTAGGGCAGCACGCCGACCAGGTTCAGCGCCACGATGAACAGCGGGAGCTCGAAGCTCACGCCGAAGATCGCCATCACCGTGAGCACGAAACTGAAGTACTCAGGCCCCTGCAGAGCCGTCACCTGCGTCTCGTTGCCGACCGTCAGGAAGAACCGGAAGGCGCTGGTGATCATGAAGTAGCCGAGCACCGCGCCGCTCACGAAGAGCGTGCCCGCCAGGCTGACGAAGGTCGCGGTGTAGCGCTTCTCGTTGCGGTGCAGCGCGGGGACGATGAACGCCCAGATCTGGTAGAGCCACACCGGGCACGCCAGCAGAACGCCCGTGGCGACGGCGACCTTCAGCCGCAGGTTGAACTGGTCGAAGACGCCGGTCGCGAGGAGCCTGCACTCACCGTCGCGCGTGATCTCGGCGCGCGACGTGGCGGGGAGGTCGCAGTACGGGCCGACGAGCAGGTGGCCGGTCGACGGCAGCCCGAAGGGCCCGTGGCTGTACCACCAGAAGCCGACGATCGACGTGAGGACGATCGCGGCGAGCGACCACAGCAGCCGGGCCCGGAGCTCGTAGAGGTGCTCCACGATCGACATCGTGCCGTCGGGATTGACGACGGCACGACGACGACGCGGATCGAACGGGATCTTCAAAGGGGCAGGCGGCTACGCCGACTTGTGATCGGCCTCGGACGGCTGCACCGTCTGGACGTCGATCGGCTGGTCGGTGACCTGAGCCTGCGGCTTCGGGGCGGCGGCCTTGCTGTCACCCTCGGTCTTCATCTCGTCCATCTCGCTCTTGAAGATGCGGAGCGACCGGCCGAGCCCGCGCGCCGCGTCGGGAAGCTTCTTGCCACCGAACAGGATCAGCAGGACGACGGCGATGACGATCCATGCCCAAGGAGAATGGGTGAGCCCCATGATGCTGCCTCACTAACTTCGCGAATATCTCTACTGAGACTACCGGACCGCGTCCACCCCGACCGACCGCTGACCGCCCGCCGGACATGTCCACTTCATGAATAGTTGGCGAGACCGGCGGCCGCGCGCTCGGCCACGGCGTCGGCCAGCGACTGCGGGCCGCGCACCGTCAGCTCGCCGCCGAAGCTGAGCACGAACCGCACCATCCACGCTTCCGTCGCGTACTGCATCGTCGCGGTGACCGGGCCGCCCGGTTCGTCGGTGAGCACCGTGAACGGGTGGTACTCCAGCGCCCACGCGGCCCCCGGCCCCACCTCGAGCGTCGCGGTGGTCAGCTCGTCCGCGGCGGCACCGTCGAACAGGCCGGACGCGGGCTCGACGTGCTGCGGCACCGACGCGGCCTCGTCGAGGACGACGGCCTCGTCGATGCGGTCGAGCCGGAACATCCGCAGGCCCTCACTGCTGCGGCACCAGGCCTGGAGGTAGCTGTGGCCGTCGAACGTGTCGAGGGCGATGGGGTCCACGTCGCGCTCGGTCGCGGCGTCCCGGGTGGCGGAGTAGTAGCGCAGGTGCAGCGCGCGGCCGTCGCGCAGGGCACCGCGGACGGTGCTCGCGATGGCTGCGACGGGGCCGGCGTCCTGCGCGCCGTCGATCGAGGCGACGGTGTCACGGCCGGCGCCGGCGACCGCGGCTTCCAGCTTGGCGATGGCCCGCAGTACGGCCGCGGGGTCCGCGACGCCGGGCGAGTCGGCCAGGGCCCGCAGCGCGAGCAGCAGCGACGCCGCCTCGGGGCCGGTGAGCTTGAGGGGGCGGTCCAGGTTGGCGCTGAACTCGATGTCGACGCCGGCCTCGTCGTAGTCGATCTCGATGAGGTCCCCCGGGAACATGCCGGGCAGCCCGCACATCGTGAGGCCGGTGATGTCCTTGCGCAGCTGCGCGACGGTCACGCCGAGGTCGGCCGCCGCCCGCTCGAGGTCGGCGTCCGGGTGGGTGCGGAAGTACGGGATCACGTTGAGCCAGCGCGCGAGGCGCTGCATCTGCCGGCTCGGCTGCTTCGACTGCGTGCTCATCGCTCCCCCGCCAGTGCCGTGAGCCGCTCGACCACGGCGTCGCGCAGCTGCTCCGGCTCGAAGACCACCGCGTCGGGTCCGAGGCCGCTGACCTCGCGGGCCACGGCGTCCACCGACCGCATCTCCACCGTCAGCTCCGTGCCGGGCCGGCCCCGGAAGTCACCGTCGGCCTGGGCGGACGCGAGCCGGCGCAGGCCGTCGCCCTTGCCCTGCGCGACCCACAGCCGGGCCGTGCCGACCGGGTCGCGCTCGGCGACGGTGGCCACGACGTGCGCGTGGAGGTCGAAACCCTCCGGCGGCCGGACGGTGGCGGGACTGCCGGTGACGGAGCCGCCCCGGACGCGGCTGAGCTTGAAGGTGCGCACCGCGTCACGCGCGACGTCGTGCCCGACGGCGTAGGCGCTGCCGCGGAAGGTGACCACGCCCCACGGGTGCAGCGTGCGGTCGACGTAGGGCTGCGCCGGGTTGGCGCGGTGCTCGAAGGTGACCTGGCGGCGCCGGTCCACGCCCTCGAGCATGGCGAGCAGCGCCCCCTCGGCCCCGCGGTCGGGGGCGATGCCGGGGCTCACGCCCGCGCCGGGACCGTCGACGTCCATGCCGCCGGCGCGCAGCTTCTGCACCGCGGACTGGGCCGCGGCGGACAGCTCCGGCGACTGCCACAGGGCCGAGGCCACCGCGACCGCGGTCGCCTCCTCGGGATCGAGATCGATGTCGCCGAGGGCGTACTCGTCGAGCGCGATGCGGTAGCCGACGGCGGAGTTGATCCGGGACACGGGGGCGACCTCGATGGGGACGCCGAGTTCGCGCAGGTCCGCCTTGTCGCGCTCGAACATCCGCTCGAAGGCCTCGTCGTCCGAGTCCGGGTCGTACCCGAAGACGTTCGCCCGGATGTAGTCCCGATCGAGCGGTCGTTGCGTGTACAGAAGGCATATCACCAGGTTGGTGAGACGCTCGATCCGCGAAGTTGCCACGTGTCGATCTTACGTTCTATGCGCGCGCTCGGCCCGGATCGACGCGATGTCGCGTCACATCGACGCGATCAGCCGCTCGACGCGCTCGTCGACGTTCCGGAACGGGTCCTTGCACAGCACCGTGCGCTGCGCCTGGTCGTTGAGCTTGAGGTGCACCCAGTCGACGGTGAAGTCGCGGCCCGCCGCCTGCGCGGCGGTGATGAAGTCGCCGCGCAGCTTCGCGCGGGTGGTCTCCGGCGGGTTCTTCACCGCGGCGTCGACGGCCTCGTCGGTGGTGACCCGCGCGGCCAGCCCGCGGCGCTGGAGCACGTCGAAGACGCCGCGCCCGCGCTTGATGTCGTGGTACGCGAGGTCCAGCTGCGCGATCTTCGGATCGGACAGGTCCATCGAGTACTTGTCCAGGTAGCGCTGGAAGAGCTTGCGCTTGATCACCCAGTCGATCTCGGTGTCGATGCCCGAGAAGTCCTGCGTCTCGACGGCGTCGAGGGTGCGGCCCCACAGGTCGACGACGCGGCTGAGCTGCTCATCGGGCTCGCGGGTGGCGAGGTACTCGACCGCCTTGGCGTAGTACTCGCGCTGGATGTCCAGCGCGCCCGCCTGCCGACCGCCCGCGAGCCGCACCTCGTGCCGGCCCGTGGTGTCGTGGCTGACCTCACGGATGGCCCGGATCGGGTTGTCGAGCGAGAAGTCGCGGAACTGGACGCCGGCCTCGATCATCTCGAGCACGAGGTGGGCGGTTCCCACCTTGAGCATCGTCGTGGTCTCGGACATGTTCGAGTCGCCCACGATCACGTGCAGGCGGCGGTACTTCTCGGCGTCGGCGTGCGGCTCGTCGCGGGTGTTGATGATGGGCCGGCTGCGGGTGGTGGCGCTCGAGACGCCCTCCCAGATGTGCTCGGCGCGCTGACTCAGGCAGTAGGTCGCGTTCTTGGGCGTGAGCAGCACCTTCCCGGCGCCGCAGATGAGCTGCCGGGTCACCAGGAAGGGCAGCAGCACGTCGGCGATGCGGGAGAACTCCCCGACGCGACTCACGAGGTAGTTCTCGTGGCACCCGTACGAGTTGCCCGCCGAATCGGTGTTGTTCTTGAACAGGTAGATGTCACCGCCGATGCCCTCGTCCTGCAGCCGCTGCTCCGCGTCGAGCAGGAGGTCCTCCAGGACCCGCTCGCCGGCCTTGTCGTGCGTGACCAGCTGGAGCACCGAATCGCACTCCGCGGTGGCGTACTCGGGGTGGCTGCCCACGTCGAGGTAGAGGCGCGAGCCGTTCTGGAGGAAGACGTTCGAGCTGCGGCCCCAGGAGACCACGCGCCGGAACAGGTACCGGGCGATCTCGTCGGGGCTCAGTCGACGGTGCCCGTGAAAAGTACACGTGACACCGAACTCGGTCTCGATTCCCATGATTCGGCGCTGCACGTCACGAACATACCCCGCGGTCCGGCTCAGGCGTCGGAGCCCCGTCGTGCCCGGACGCCGTCGAGTTGGAAACCGAGGTGCCGGCGCCAGCGTCGGTCGTCGCCGGGGGTCGCGTGGATCACCGCGGCGACCGCCACCATGAGTGCCCCGAGGTCCTCGTGATCGAAGTCGAGGCGGACCACCCCGGCCGCGTGTGCGCGGTCCAGGACCGACCGGACGGCGCTGCCGGAGCGGCCGCACTCGGCCATCAGGTCCACGTCGCCGAGTGGTCCGCGGGCCATCGCCTCGTTGGCGGCGCGATCCGTCGCCTGGCCGGCGAACATCGCCTCCAAGAAGCCGGTGAAGCCGGTCCACGGATCGCTCTCGGCGGCGCTCTCTCCCGCGAGGCGCTCGAGCTCGGCGAGGCGCTCGGGTAGCAGTTCGTCGAGCAGGGCGCCCCGGTCCGGGAAGTTGTTGTAGAGCGTGCCGATGCTGACCCCGGCCTCCTTGGCGATCCGGTCGAGCGGCACGTCGATACCGTGCGCCGCGAACAGTCGCATCGCGGCGTCGAGCAGCTTCTGCCGGTTGCGGACCGCGTCCGCGCGGGGTGCCATGCTCCGAGGATAGCGATATTGAGAGAGGCCTCAACTTCTGGTACTAAGTTGAGTATGACCTCAACTACGGAGCAACCCGTTCTTCTCGTCGTCGGCGCCGGCCCCGGGCTCGGCATGGCGGTCGCCCGTGCCTTCGGGCGGCGCGGCTACCGCGTGGCGCTCGCGTCCCGGTCCGCGGACCGTCATCCCGGGTACGTCGAGGAACTGCAGGGCCTCGGCGTCGACGCGGCCGCGTTCCGGGTCGACGTCTCCGTGCCCGGTGCGGTCGCCGACCTCGTGGCGCGGGTGCGCGAGCGCTTCGGGCGCATCGACGTCGCGTACTACGGCGCCGCCGCGCCGGTCGGGATGGGACCGATCACCGAGCTCCGGCCCGACGGTGCCGCCGCCGCGCTCGCGACCGTCGCACCCGCCGTCGAATTCGCCGGCGCCGTGCTGCCCGAGCTGCGCGTCCACGGCGGGGCCGTCGTCTTCGTCGGCGGCCTCAGCGCGACGGTCCCCATGCCCGACGTCGGCGCCCTCGCGCTGGTGGCGGCCGCCTACCGGGCCTACGCGCTCAACCTGCACGCGGCACTGCGGCCGGAGGGCGTCTACGCGGGAACGCTCACCGTCGGCGGAATGATCGACGGCGGTGACCTCGCCGCCGCGACGCGTGCGAACGCGCCCGATGCGGACCTTGCGGCGATCACCCTCCGGCCCGACGAGCTGGCCGAGCGGGTGTGGCGGATGACGGACGACCGCGCGAACGGCGAGGTCGTCGTCGACGTGATCAGCTGACCGCCGCGGCGACCGGCACCGTCGTGGGGAGCGTCCCGGTGCGCCGGCGGTGATCGACGCGGTACGCCACGATCGCGAGCGGCACGAGCGCCGCGCTGGGCACGAGGAAGGCGGCGACGAGGGCCTCGGGCGGCAGGAACTCCCCCATCGTCGCGGAGAAGACCAGGTTGAACCCGGCGTGCGCGATCGACGTCGGCCAGATGCTCCCGGAGCCGTACCACAGTGTGCTCCACACGATCTCGAGCAACACCGACATCAGGATCCAGAGCGGGATGAGCAGCAGGACGTCGCGCAGGGGCGGCTGGAAGCTGAAGTAGCCCACCGAGGCCAGCGGCCAGTGCCACGCGCCCCAGATCGCGCCCGTCAGCGCGGACGCCGCCGTGGGGCGCTCCCGCAGCGCGGGGACATCGGCGATCGCGCCGCGCAGGTAGGCGGTCCACCCGAACTCCTCGCCGAAGAAGACCGGCGCCAGCACCACCATGATCAGTGGGCCGAAGGCCACGGCCTGCAGGTGCGCGGGGATCCCGTCCGCGGGCATCGTCATCACGCCGGTCGCGAAGCCCAGCGGCAGCGCGATCGCCAGCAACACCAGCGGGATTGCGAGGGCGGCCAGGTACCACCGCCACTGCGCCCGGAGCTGCGGCCGCAGACCGGCGCCCGCCATGCCCTGCCGGGTGATCCACAGGCGCACGACGAGGGCGGCGACGGCGGGGAGGAACGCCGCGGTGATCAGTTGGATAGCCGGATCGTCCAGCGGATGCCCCAACCCGTACGCGGCGAGCCACATCCCCCAGGACGGCACGAAGGTGAGCGCGAGGAACCAGGCGATGCCCCGCCGGTGCACAGAGGTGTCGGTCATGCCTCCAGCACACCGGATCGACGGTCCCCGGTCACGGGCGCGGACGCCCGATTCCGGGGTGGTGCCAGCGCTACCGCGTCAACCGAGCAGCTCCGCCACCCGTGCGTCCGAGAGCCGCTTGAAGGCGCGACGCGGGCGGGTGTGGTCCAGGATCGCGACCTCGAGCTCGCCCGCGGCGAAGGTCTTCGGCTCTGCCGTCGTGGCCGACCCGTTCGACGGTGCCGGCGCGCTCAGCGCCTTCACCGCGAGCGCCACGGCGCCGGACAGATCGAGATCGTCGGCGTAGCCCTCGCTGAGCACCGGCGTGATCGACTCCGTCTGCCCGCCCATGACCACGAACTGCTTCTCGTCGCCCACGGAGCCGTCGTAGCCCACGCGGTACAGCCGCGAGCCGGTGTTGTCGGGCGTCCCGACCTCGGCGACGCACAGCTCCACCTCGTAGGGCTTGGCCTGCTCGGTGAAGACCGTGCCCAGCGTGGAGGCGTACGCGTTGGTCAGCGACCAGCCGGTCACGTCGCGTCGCGAGTACTGGTAGCCGCGGGTGTCGGCGAACTGGATGCCCGCGCGGCGCAGCGACTCGAACTCGTTGTACTTGCCCACGGCGGCGAAGCCGATGCGGTCGTAGATCTCGCTGATCTTGTTCAGCGAGCTCGGATTGTCGGCGACGAAGACCACCCCGTCGACGTACTTGAGCACCACGACGCTGCGCCCGCGGGCGATGCCCTTGCGCGCCAGCTCCGAGCGATCGCGCATGATCTGCTCGGCGGAGGCGTAGTAGGGGAACGTCACTCCTGGCCTCCCCTCGCCGCGATCACCCGGTCCGTGGCGGCGGCCACGTCCTCCTCGGCGACCTCCACGGCACCGTCGGCCGTGATGACGATCGCCGTCGGGTAGAGCTTGCGGAGGACGTCCGGCCCGCCCGTGGCGGTGTCGTCGTCCGCGGCGTCGAACAGGGCCTCCGCCGCGACGTCGAGCGCACCGTCGGCGTCGAGGCCGGGGCGGAAGCGCTTCTTGATCGACGACTTCGCCCACGCGGAGCCCGAGCCGATCGAGTGGTAGCCCACCTCGTCGTGCCAGTCCCCGGTGACGTCGTAGGAGACGATCCGGCCGCGGGACTCGGCCTCGTCGAAACCGACCAGCAGCGGCACCGCGGCGAGGCCCTGCAGGGCGGCGCCGAAGTTGCTGCGCACCATCCCGGCCAGGCGGTTCGCCTTGCCGTCGAAGGTCAGGGGCACGCCCTCGATCTTCTCGTAGTGCTCCAGCTCCACCGTGAAGAGCTTGACGATCTGCTTGGCGATCCCCGCCGTGCCGGCGATGCCCACCGCGGTCAGCTCGTCGGTGACGAAGGTCTTGACGATGTCGCGCTGCGCGATGAGATTGCCCATGGTGGCCCGGCGGTCACCGGCGAGCAGCACGCCGCCGTCGAAGGCCACGGCGACGATCGTGGTGCCGTGCGGGACGTCCGGCGCACCGTCGGGCCCGTTACCCCGGCCGGGCAGCGCCTCGGGCGCCACTGCGGCGAGGTGCTCGACGAACGACGACCCGCCGTGCAGCGGCGTCACTGGCCGCCCTTCTGCACGTACGCGCGCACGAAGTCCTCGGCGTTCTCCTCGAGCACGTCGTCGATCTCGTCGAGCAGATCGTCCGTCTCGTCGGTCAGCTTCTCGATGCGCTCCTGGCCGGCACCCGACGGTGCACCCGTGGCATCCTCGTCGTCTCCGCCGCCGCCACGCTTGACCTGCTCCTGCGCCATCTCGCTGCCTCCTTAGCGACCGAATCCGGGCCGCACGACCCGATGTGCCAACACTACCGGCCTACACTGCTCCCGTGGATCCGTACACGCCGCCCGGCATGCCCGAACCGGTGCTCGTGAGCATCGGCGACATCCATTGCACCCGAACCGACGTGATCACCCCTGTGGGTACGTTCCCGGTGCAGGGGTCGCAGTGGACGGTCACCGATCACAGTGTCACGACCTCCACGATCCCCGGCTGGGCGATCGCCGTCGCGATCCTCGGCATCCCCGTCATGTGTATCTTCTCGCTGTTCTTCCTCCTGGTGAAGGAAACGACGACGCAGGGTTTCACGCAGGTCACCGTCTTCGGTCCGGAGGGGCGCTCCTTCACGACCACTGTGCCGGTGCACTCCTACGCGGCCGTGCAGGACGCCTTCAACCGCGTCGGCTACGCCCGGAACCTCGCCACCGGCATGTAGCCCGACGGTCCGCCGTTCCTCCCGCGGGGGTTCTTCGCCGAGTAGGGGGTTGCAACCCGATGATCAGCGAGAAACACCCGCGTGAGCGAGCCGTGATCGCGGAACGTGGCGCGCCTCCTCAGGCGGGGCGGAGGCGGACCACCGGGATCGGGCGCGACGTCGTGCGCTGGTAGGCGGCGTAGCGGCCACCGTTGTTCGCGTCGGCGAGATCCCAGAGCCGCTGGTAGTCGGTGTCGCCGGGCTTGAGCGCCTCGACGGTGGCCGGGAAGCGGTCGGTACCGACCTGCACGTCGACGGTGCCGGCCGCCACCATGTTGTGGAACCACGCCGGGTTCCGCGGGGCACCGCCCTTCGAGGCGACGACGATGTAGTCGTCACCGTCGCGCACGTAGGTCAAGACCGTGGTGCGCGGCTCGCCGGACTTCGCCCCGACGGTGCGCACGATGAGGCTGGGGACCCCGAAGAGCAGCTTGTGCCCGACGCGGCCGCCGGAGCGCACGTACAGCTCGCCGTGCGCCTTGAGCACCTCCGGGAAGGCCTTGGCGTAGAGCTTCCCCACCGCGCGACCGATGTCCATGGCCCTAGCCTCGCAGAGAATCGACGAGCTCGCGCGCGGAGGCGGCGTCGTCGAGCAGCGCGCCGACGTGCTCCTTCGTGCCGCGCAACGGTTCCAGGGTGGGGATGCGCACCAGCGACTCGGCGCCGACGTCGAAGATCACGGAATCCCAGCTGGCGGCGGCGATCTCCGTGCCGAAGCGGCGCATGCACTCGCCGCGGAAGTAGGCGCGGGTGGATTCGGGCGGCGTGCTGACGGCGTCCATCACCTGCTGCTCCGTGACCAGGCGTTTCATCGAGCCGCGGGCCACGAGCCGGTTGTACAGGCCCTTGTCGAGCCGCACGTCGGAGTACTGCAGGTCCACCAGCTGCAGCTTGGACGCCGCCCAGCCCAGGCCCTCGCGCTGCCGGATGCCCTCGAGCAGGCGCAGCTTGGCGGGCCAGTCGAGCTCGTCCGCGAGCCGCAGCGGATCGTCGGCCAGGGTGTCGAGCACGCGCACCCAGGTCGCGTGCACGTCGAGGGCGCGGGCGTCGTCGGAGCCCTCGAGGAAGGCGCCCACCCGGTCGGCGTAGGCCCGTTGGATGTCGAGCGCCGTCATCGTCCGGCCGTCGGCGAGCTCGAGCCGCGCGGTGAGGGAGAGGTCGCGCGAGACCTGGTGCACCGCGGTCACCGGGGTGGCGAGCTGCAGGTCCGAGAGGTCGACGCCCGCCTCGACCAAGTCCAGCACCAGCGCCGACGTTCCCACCTTGAGGTACGTGGAGGTCTCCGCGAGGTTCGCGTCGCCGATGATGACGTGCAGCCGGCGGTACTTGTCCGGGTCGGCGTGCGGCTCGTCGCGGGTGTTGATGATGCCGCGCTTGAGAGTGGTCTCGAGACCGACTTCGACCTCGATGTAGTCGGCGCGCTGCGAGAGCTGGAAGCCCGGCTCGTCGCCGTTGGCGCCGATGCCCACGCGGCCGCTGCCGGTGAACACCTGCCGGGTCACGAAGAAGGGCGTGAGCCCGGTGACGATCGAGGCGAACGGCGTCTCGCGCCGGCACAGGTAGTTCTCGTGCGTGCCGTACGACGCGCCCTTGCCGTCGATGTTGTTCTTGTACAGCTGCAGCGCCGGGGCACCGGGCACCGTCGACGCGTAGCGGGCCGCGGCGTCCATCACCCGCTCCCCTGCCTTGTCCCAGATCACCGCGTCGAGCGGATCGGTGACCTCGGGCGCGGAGTACTCAGGATGCGCGTGGTCGACGTACAGCCGCGCCCCGTTGGTGAGGATCATGTTGGCCGCGCCGATCTCGTCGGCGTCGATGATCGGCGCCGGACCGCCGCGACCGAGATCGAACCCGCGGGCGTCGCGCAGCGGCGATTCCAGATCGTAATCCCAGCGGGTGCGCTTGGCGCGCGGCACCGCCGCGGCGGCGGCGTAGGCGAGCACGGCTTGGGTGGAGGTGAGGATCGGATTGGCGGAGGGATCCTTCGGCGCGGAGATCCCGTATTCCACCTCGGTCCCGATGATGCGCTGCATACCGCCCAGCCTATCGGTGCTGATCCCGCCCGCTTCGCCCCGCTCCCGGCGGCGGCGGCCGTCACCCCTCTGTCAGGCCGACTGCCGCCCGATGCGCCACCGCGTCGCGGTCCACAGCACCACCGCCATCAGCGCGAGCACACCGATCGAGATGCCCCATTGCAGGGGCGTCGAGTCCCACAGCGGGTCGATCGCCTGCATCGTCGGCCGCCCGGAGACCGCGTCGATCTGCTTCTGCAGCTCGACGGTGGACGCGCTCGCCGCGAAGCCCCAGCGCGACGGGAACAGCCACGAGATCTGCTCCAGACCCACGCGGTCGTGCAGCGTGAACAGCCCGCCGCTCATCACCAGCTGCACCATGACGACCACCACGAGCATGGGCATCACCTGCTCGCTGGACCTGGCCAGCGCGGAGATCAGCAGGCCCACCAGCGTGGACACGCACGCGAGCACCGCGATGTCGATGACCAGCTCGACGGGCGCGCTGGCCAGCACCGACCCCTGCGCCGTCGACTGCTTCACGCCGAGGATCACGATCGCCATCATCATGGCCGCCTGGATGGTGGCCGCGACGAAGTAGACCAGCGTCTTCGCGGACAGGTACGCGCCCGGTCCGAGTCCGACGGCGCGTTCGCGCTGGTAGATCGCGCGCTCGCCGACCAGGTCGCGCGAGGTCAGCGCGGCACCCATGAAGCAGGCGCCCACGACCAGGAGCACGAGGATCATCTTCGCGCCGCTGTAGCCGTCCGGGAGCGAGTACGGCGAGGCCAGGCCGTCGTCCGCCGGCACGAGCAACGTGATCCCGCCCAGCACCAGCGGCAGCAGCAGCAGGAAGATCAGGTAGGCACGGTCGGCGAGGATCAGCCGGACCTGGCGGCGCGCGATCACCGAGAGCTGCTTGCGCACGGAGGTCTTCCGCGCCTTCGTCGGGGACGGCGGCGCACCCGTGGGCGCGGGCGGCGGGGGGGCGGGGTGCGCGGAACGGTACCGCTGCCAGGCCACGTCGGGCTGCTTGGCCGCGAAGTCGAAGATCTCCGCCCAGTCGCTCGTGCCCATCGCGGCCTTCACGCCCTTCGGCGAGCCGCAGTACGCGGTCTTGCCGCCGGGCGCGAGCAGGAGCACCTGGTCGCACATGTCGATGTGGGTCAGCGAGTGGGTCACGACGATCACCACGCGGCCCGCGTCGGCCAGGCGGCGCAGGGTCTGCATGACCTGCCGGTCCAGCGCCGGGTCCAGACCCGAGGTGGGCTCGTCGAGGATGAGCAGCGACGGGCCGGTGAGCAGCTCCATGGCGACGGACGCGCGCTTGCGCTGGCCGCCGGAGAGCTTGTCCACGCGGGTCTGCTTGTGCTCGGTGAGCTGCAGCTCGGCCAGCACGCCGTCGATCACCTGGTCCCGGTCGGCCTTCGACATGTCCGGCGGCAGGCGCAGCTCGGCGGCGAACCGCAGGGCCTGCAGCACGGTGAGCTGGCGGTGCAGCACGTCGTCCTGCGGCACCATGCCGATGCGGGAGCGGAGCGCGTCGAAGTCGCGGTGCACGTCGCGTCCCTCGAACTCGACCCGGCCGGCGGTGGGCGTCACGGCGCCCGAGACGACCCGCGACACCGTCGACTTGCCGGCACCCGACGGACCGATCACCGCGGTCAGCGTGCCCGGGGCGGCGCGGAAGTCGACGCCGTGCAGCAGGGTCTTGTTGCCGTCGACCGTGAGGGTGATGCCCTGCACCGCGAGGCCGGCGCCCGCGAACTCCTGGGCCTTGGGGCGCTCGAGCCGCCCCTGCTCGACGATGAGGTCGGAGTTGCCGACCGTGACCAGGTCGCCGTCGCGCAGGGGCGTCGGGCCGGCGATCCGGCGACCGTTGACCTGCGTGCCGTTCGCCGAGCCCAGGTCCTCGATGACGAGGCCCTGCGGTCCCGTGAGCAGGCGGGCGTGTCGCCGCGACACCAGCATGTCGCCGATCGCGATGTCGTTGTCCGGCGTGCGGCCGATGGTCATCTGGCCGGTGCCGACGGGCCGCGCGGGCATCTTCGCGACCTGGTACAGGCCGGTGTTGCCGGCCATGGCGCGCAGGTGCGGCGCGACGTCGCCCGCCGGGCGGGGCGGGACGGGTGCCTGCTGCGCGGGGATCGGGGCCGACGGTGCCTGCTGGCGCGGCGGCAGCGGCAGCGGGCGCGACGGGGGCGCGGGTGTGGCCTGCGGTGCCGGACCCGCCTGCGGTCCCGAGTTGGGCGGCATGCCCCCGGTCTCGGGCGGCGGCGACGTCCGAGGTACCGGATTCGACGGTGCGCCGCACGCCCTCGGGAGCTGCTGTACCGGCTGCTGCGCAGCGGCGGGCGGCGGGGTCCGGGGTGGCGGCGGGGGCGGCGTGTTCGAGCGGGCCGCCGCCGAGAAGGTGACCGGGGCACCGGTCCGCGGATCGCCGAACATCAACTGCTGCGAGCCGTTCAGCGCGATCGTGGGCCGGCGCACGCCGCCCACGAAGACGCCGTTGGTGCTGCGATCCGTGAGGATCCACCCCGTCGGCCCCGCGGACGCGACGGCGTGCGTCCGCGAGACCAACGGGTGGTTGATCGTCACGTCCGATTCGAGCGTGCGCCCGAAGGTCACCGTCTTACCGGGGGCGAAGGTCAGCGTCTGCCCGTCCACAGTGACGGTGAGAACCGCGGTATCCGTACTCATCACGGAGCATTCTATTCAGATGCCGCTTGCCCTGGGCTTATGCCGCGCTTGTTGTGCGAACCCAGCGCCCTACAGGTACTGACCGGTGTTGTTCTCGGTGTCGATCGCCCGGGAGGCGCTCGAGTTCTTGCCCGTCACCAGCGTGCGGATGTAGACGATGCGCTCGCCCTTCTTGCCCGAGATCCGGGCCCAGTCGTCCGGGTTCGTGGTGTTGGGCAGGTCCTCGTTCTCGGCGAACTCGTCGACGATGGACTCCAGCAGGTGCGTGATCCGCAAGCCGGGCTGCCCGGTGTCGAGGAAGCCCTTGATCGCATGCTTCTTCGCGCGGTCCACGACGTTCTGGATCATCGCACCCGAGTTGAAGTCCTTGAAGTACATGACCTCCTTGTCGCCGTTGGCGTAGGTCACCTCCAGGAACCGGTTGTCGTCGGTCTCCGCGTACATCCGCTCGACGACCCGCTCGATCATCGCCTTCACGCAGGCCTCGCGATCGCCGCCGAACTCCGCCAGGTCCTCCTCGTGGATCGGCAGCGCCGGCGTCAGGTACTTGGAGAAGATGTCGATCGCGCCCTCGGCGTCGGGCCGCTCGATCTTGATCTTCACGTCCAGGCGGCCGGGCCGCAGAATCGCGGGGTCGATCATGTCCTCGCGGTTCGACGCGCCGATCACGATCACGTTCTCGAGGCCCTCGACACCGTCGATCTCCGACAGCAGCTGTGGCACCACGGTGGTCTCCACGTCCGAGCTGACACCCGAGCCTCGGGTGCGGAAGATCGAGTCCATCTCGTCGAAGAAGACGATGACGGGCGTGCCCTCGGAGGCCTTCTCGCGCGCCCGCTGGAAGATCAGGCGGATGTGCCGCTCGGTCTCGCCGACGAACTTGTTGAGCAGCTCGGGGCCCTTGATGTTGAGGAAGTACGACTTCACCTCGCGCGAGTCGTCGCCGCGGACCTCGGCGATCTTCTTGGCGAGCGAGTTCGCCACGGCCTTCGCGATGAGCGTCTTGCCGTTGCCGGGCGGGCCGTAGAGCAGCACGCCCTTGGGCGGGCGGAGCGAGTAGTCCTTGAACAGGTCCTTGTGCAGGAAGGGCAGCTCGACGGCGTCGCGGATGAGTTCGATCTGCCGGCCGAGGCCGCCGATGTCCGAGTAGTCGACGTCCGGCACCTCCTCCAGGACCAGATCCTCGACCTCGGCCTTGGGGATGCGCTCGAAGGCGTAGCCGGCCTTGGTGTCGACCAGCAGGGAGTCGCCGATGCGCAGCTTGCGGTTCGGCAGCCCGAACTCGTCGAGCCCGGGATCCTCGGAGGCCTGCAGCGCCAGCGGCGCGGCCAGGCGTACCACGCGCTCCTCGTCGGCGTGCCCGACGACCAGGGCGCGAGCCCCGTCGTCGAGGATCTCGCGCAGCGTGGAGATCTCGCCCACTGTCTCGTAGTCCGTGGCCTCCACCACGGTCAGCGCCTCGTTGAGGCGCACCGTCTGGCCCATGCGGAAGGTCGCGACGTCCAGGTTCGGGGAGCACGTGAGCCGCATCTTGCGTCCGGAGGTGAAGACGTCCACGGTGTCGTCCTCGAAGGTGCCCAGGAGCACGCCGTAGCCCGACGGGGGTTGCCCCAGCCGCTCGACCTCCTCGCGGAGCGTGAGCAGCTGATTACGGGCGTCGCGCAGCGTCTCGAGCAGCTTCGCGTTGCGGGTGGTGAGCGCGTCGACGCGCTCGCGCAGCACGGCCGCGGACGTGGCCTGCGGGGCGGACGAGTCCGCCGGCGCGGCCGAGGGACGGGTCGGATCCGGTTCCGTCACGAGTGAACTCCCTTTCCGTGGGGACTTCTCACGCTACCCCTTGTTGGACCGCCGCTGCGGACGCGGCGCGACCGTGCCGTCGGCCAGGCGCCGGCACGTGATGAGGAAGGCGGTGTGCCCCTGCATCCGGTGCGAGGGCCGCACCGCGAGGCCGACGACGTGCCACTCGCGCACCAGCGCCTCCCAGGATCGGGGCTCCGTCCACATCGCCTGGTCGCGGATCGCTTCGACCACCTTGGACAGCTGCGTGGTGGTGGCGACGTAGACCGTGAGCACGCCGCCCGGCACCAGGGCCTTGCCGACCGCGTCGAGGACGTCCCACGGGGCGAGCATGTCGAGCACCACGCGGTCCACCTGCGGACCGTCGTACTCGGCGAGGTCGCCGAGCTGCAGGTTCCAGTTCTCGGGGCGGCCGCCGAAGAACTCCTCGACGTTCTTCGCCGCGTACTCGGCGTGGTCCTCGCGGACCTCCCAGGAGGTCACGGAGCCCTCGGGGCCGACGGCGCGCAGCAGCGAGCAGGTCAGCGCGCCCGAACCCGCACCGGCCTCGAGCACCCGTGCGCCGGGGAAGATGTCGCCCTCGGCCACGATCTGCGCGGCGTCCTTGGGATAGATGACCTGAGCGCCGCGGGGCATCGAGAGCACGTAGTCGGTGAGCAGGGGGCGCAGCGCGAGGTACGGCGTGCCGTTGACGGCCTTGACGACGGTGCCCTCGGGCGCGCCGATCAGCTCGTCGTGCCGGATGCCGCCCTTGTGCGTGTGGAACTCCTTGCCGGCCTCCAGGTGGACGGTGAACTTCCGGCCCTTCGCGTCCGTCAGCTGTACTCGGTCGCCCACCACGAAGGGCCCACTGTTCGCCATGGTGACAGATTCTCCCAGGTCGCCGCGGAAGGTCGGGCAACCGGTCCGGCGGGCCCGGCCCGCGATCACTGCATGGTCATCAGGACGAGCTGGTGCGACGCATTTGCAGCGGTGTAGAGCGCGGCGAGGGAGCGGTATGCGGTCCGCAGGTAGTCGAGCCCTTCGGCGGAGGCCCAGTCGTCGACGGGGCCGATGCCGGCTGTGCCGGACACGGAGTCCGCGGTGATCGCCGTCTCCGCTTCTCGGGAGGCGAGCGCCGACGCAGCTGCCGCGACCTCGTCGGGCGCGACGAGAACGACCGGGCCGTATCCGATCACGGTATCCGGAACGGGCCGGCCGGCGTAGACGACCGGAACGGCGATCCCGTGGGCGCGCAGTACCGCGTCGAGCGCCTCATGTGCCTGGTCGATGTCGGCGGTGCGTCCCTCGCCGTCGAAGCGATCGAACTCCTCGTCCCAGGTATCCGGATCGAAGCCCTGGTCGTTCAGCGCGGCGAACTCGGACGGTGCGACGCGGGCGTAGCAGGCGATGACCGACATCGCTCGATGATAGGTCCGCTAATCCGACCCCGCCGAGATCCTGAATCCGGCGTATCGGTAGGACTGGTACATGGCTGATGACGCGTTCTTCCATCCCGCCGGGACCCTTGATGCAGACGGCGTCGACTACGAGGTCTTCGATCCCACCCCGTCGACCGCGAGCGTGTGGGCGGACACCATGCAGCACGGCGCGCCGCCCGCCGCGATCATGGTGCGCGCCATGGAGAAGCTGGCCGGCGACGGCGCGCGGATCTCCCGCGTGACGATCGACCTGCTCGGCGTCGTGCCGATCACCCGGACCCGGGTGCGGGCGTGGGTCGCGCGGCCCGGCCGCACGATCTCGCTGATCGCCGCGGAGATGGATTGCGTCGACGGCGCCGGGGAGTACCGCACCGTGGCCCGGGCGCAGGCGTGGGCGCTCGCCGCATCGGACACCACCGCGATCGCCCGCGACCTCTCCCCCGCCCTGCCACCGGCCGGCGCCTCGCAGGGCCTCATGCCCGACTTCTTCAAGCACCTGAAGGACCAGGGTTTCCTCGCCGCGTGCGACTGGAAGTTCGTCGACGGCCCCGACGGGCCCGACGGCGTCAAGCAGTGCTGGATCCGGGCGAAGATGCCGCTCGTCGCCGGCGAGGAGCCCTCGCCCCTGGTGCAGGTCTTCTCGGTGGTCGACGCCGCGAACGGCATCTCCGCCTACCTCGATCCCACCGCCGTGACCTGGATGAACATGGACATGACGGTGCACTTCCACCGGTCGCCGAATCCGGTCGACGGCTGGGTCGGCCTGCTCGGCGACCAACTCGTCGGGAACGAGGGCATCGGCACCACGGTCTCGCGCCTCTACGACGGCGACGGCGCCTTCGCCGTGGGCGCGCAGACGCTCCTCGTCGCCGCCCGCTGACGACCGTGGCGTGCTCCGCATCGGAGCGCGCCGTGCGACCTCAGAACCGGCAGCTGCGGATGTCCGTCATGAGGATCGCCTTGGCGCCGAGCTCGGCGAGGTCGTCCATCACGTCGTTGGCCTCCTTGCGAAGCACCATGGCGCGCACCGCGACCCAGTCGTCGTCGGCCATGGGCGCCACCGTCGGCGACTCCAGGCCGGGTGTGACGGCGATGGCACCGTCGAGCAGGGTGCGCGGGCAGTCGTAGTCGAGCATCACGTACTGGCGGCCGAAGACGACGCCCTTGAGCCGCGCGGTGAGCTGGTCGCGGGCGCGGTCTGCGTCGAGGCCGACGCGCTCGATGAGCACGCCCTCGGAATCGCAGAGGGAGTCGCCGAAGGCGACCAGGTTGTTCTGCCGCAGGGAACGGCCGGACTCCACGACGTCGGCGATGAGGTCGGCCACGCCGAGCTGGATGGAGATCTCGACGGCGCCGTCGAGGCGGATCACCTCGGCGTCGAGACCCCGGGTGGCGAGGTCGCGGCGCACCAGGTTGGGGTACGACGTGGCCACCCGCTTGCCGCCCAGATCGGCGACGGTCCACTCCCGGCCGGCGGGGCCGGCGTAGCGGAAGGTGGAGCGCCCGAAGCCCAGCGCGAGGCGCTCGGTGAACTCGGCGCCCGAGTCCAGCGCGAGATCGCGGCCGGTGATGCCCATGTCGAGCTCGCCCGAGCCGACGTAGAGGGCGATGTCCTTGGGACGGAGGAAGAAGAACTCCACCTCGTTGGCGTTGTCGAGGACCGTGAGGTCCTTCGCATCGGAGCGGCGGCGGTATCCCGCCTCGCTGAGGATGGCGGCGGCGGCCTCGGAGAGCGCGCCCTTGTTCGGTACGGCGACCCGCAACATGTGAGTGGTTCCTTCGGGAAAAGTCAGAGGTAGGAGTAGACGTCGTCGAGCGTCAGGCCGCGCTTGACCAGCAGCACCTGCAGCCAGTACAGCAGCTGCGAGGCCTCCTCGGCGAGGTCCTCGTCGCTCTGATGCTCGGCGGCGATCCACACCTCGCCCGCCTCCTCGAGCACCTTCTTGCCCAGGAAATGGATACCGCGGTCCAGCGCCTCGACGGTCCCGCTCCCGGCGGGCCGCTCCTCGGCCTTGGTGGCCAACTCCGCGAACAGCGTCTCCATGGTCTTCACGGAGGTCATTGTCCCACGCGAACTAGAGTGGTCCGTGTGGAGGGCAGTGTGACCGAGGCGACGGCATCGTCGGCCCCGGATACGGACGGGCCCGGCACCCCGCCCGCCAAGGGCGCCACCCAGTACCGGTACACCCGCGCCCTGATCCGGGCGCGACTGCGATTCGTGCGCGCCGCGCGGGACCCCGACCGCTTCCTGCGCGAGAACTACGACGAGTTCGCGGCCCGGCATCCCCTGTTCGCGTGGGCGTGGAGCCTGCTGCACCTCGACTTCGCGGGGCTGTTCGTCGGCGGCCTGTTCCTGATGAGCAGCCTGACGGTGTCGCTGCTCCCCCGGTCGTGGTTCTTCCAGGGCATCGTCTCCGGGATCAACGCGGTGATCGGCTACGCGATCGGCGTGTTCCTCAAATGGGTGATCGTCGACCTGCTGGTGCGGGCGCACCCGATCCGCGACGATCCGCGGCGGGCCCGCTTCGTGCCGGTGTGGCGGGCGCTGATCGTGCTCGGCGTCCTCGTCGGCGGGCTGGCGATGATGGTCGCCGCGAAGCGCTGGCAGGACGATGTGCGTGCGCTCATGGACATGCCGCCCGGATCGAACCTCTGGTACGTCCTCACGCCGGTGGTCGCGTTCCTCGTGTCCGCCGCCCTCATCTCGACCTTCCGAGTGCTGCGCGACCTGAGCCTGTTCCTGGCCCGCCGCGCGAACACCTACCTCCGGGTGCCGCAGCCCGCGGCCAAGGTGCTGGGCGCCGGCCTGGTCGTGATCCTCGTGGTCTTCACCGTCAACGACGTCGGCTTCCGCGCCTTCACCGCGACCGCGAACACCCTCGCCTCGGCGACGAACGACCAGGAGCTGCCCGAGTTCCCGCAGCCGGCCGAGGCGTGGCGCTCGGGATCCGAGGCCTCCGCCGCGCGATGGTCCGGGCTGGGGAACGAGGGCCGCAAGTTCGTCTCCGGCGGCCTCCGGGCGGCGGAGATCGCCCGGTTCACCACGCGGCCCGTCACCGAGCCCGTCCGGGTCTACGTGGGCCTCGAGAACGCCGACACGCCCGAGGACCGGATCGCGCTGCTGCACCGCGAGCTCGCCCGCACCGGCGCCCTCGATCGCCGCCACGTCGTGGTGGTGCCGACCACCGGATCCGGGTGGGTGAACCCGACCGCCGCGCGCGCCGTCGAGCTCATGTACGACGGGGACGTCGCCCTGGTCGCGATGCAGTACTCGTACCTGCCCAGCTGGATCTCCTTCCTCACCGACGGCGAGGCCTCGCTCGCCTCCGGGAAGCGGCTCATCGACGCGGTCGTCGCCGACGTGCGCGCGAGGCCCGTCCCGGCGCGACCCAAGCTCCTCGTGATGGGCGAGAGCCTCGGCTCTCGGGCCGGCGAGGGCGCCTTCGCCGGGCTGCCCGACATCCGCGACAAGGTCGACGGTGTGGTCTGGCTCGGTCCGCCCCGCGCGAATCCGATCCACTCGGCGATCACCGACCGCCGCGACCTGGGCACGCCCGAGGTGCTGCCCACCTACACCGACGGGCTCATCGTTCGCTTCACCGACGGGCAGCGGCCGCTGACCGGGGACGGCAGCGGCTCGGGGGCCCAGTGGCTGGGCCCGCACATCGTCTACGTCCAGCACCCGTCGGACCCCGTCGTGTGGTGGTCGCCGGAACTGATACTGCGCCAGCCGGACTGGCTCCGCGAGCCGCCCGGTCGCGACCGCAGTCCGGCGATGGCCTGGTATCCGTTCGTCACGTTCTGGCAGGTCTCCGCGGATCTCGCGAACGCCGCCGGGGTGCCCGATGGGCACGGGCACAACTACGGGACCGCGATGGTCGACGCCTTCGCCGCCGTCCTGCCGCCCGCGGACTGGACCCCCGCCGACACCGAACGGGTCCGCATGGCCGTCATGGCCAGCGCCGCCATCGACGGCGCGGAGAAGTAGCTGGGAACGGGCCGTCGCGCGCGGCAATGGAGCGAAGGCCGTGACGCGCAACACTTTCGGGGGCTCTCGCCGAGCGGGTCGCGGTACTCGACGCTAGCGTCGCGGAAATGAACCCTCGTTGGTCTGCAGTGTGTGGCCTCCTGCTGCTCCCTCTCGCGGGATGCGCGGCGGCGAACGACGATCCGGCGGCGAGCGAGGTGAGCTTCTCCGCAGTCGCCGGCACGTCCGCACCGGCACCGGCCGCACCGGCCGACGCCGTCGAACTGGCCGCCACCGGAACGGTCTGCGGTTCGGTGGCCGGCGCGCAGGACGACGCGCTCGTCGTGATCCGCAGCGGCTCGGCGAACTGCGTGCGGGTGCTCCGGGCCGCGCGCGCCTACACCGCGGCGGCCGCGCACGCTGACGGGCAGGCGGTCACCCTGGAGACGGGAGGGTGGCGGTGCACCGCGACGGACGCGCGCGGTCCGGCAACCTGCCGGGCCGGCGACGCCTCGTTCAGCGTCGGCTGAGCGGCGCGAAGTCCACCAGCGCCGCACCGGAGAGCGTGCCGAGGTGGCGGGCACCGTCGAGCACCGGCTCGGGACCGACGGTGAGCACCGTGCACCCGGCCCCGAGGGCGGAGCGCGAACCGGTCGGCGAGTCCTCCACCGCGACGCAGTCCGCCGCGGGGAAGCCCGCGAGCTCGGCGCCGCGCAGGTACGGGTCCGGGGCCGGCTTGGGGCTGGGCACCTCGTCGCCGCAGACGGTGGCGACGAACCGGTCGCGCCCGAGGGTGCCGAGCGCGTGCTCGGTCACCTCGCGGATCGTGTTGGTGACCAGCACGAGCGGGACGTCCGCGGCCGCCAACAGGTCCAGGGTCTCGCGGGCGCCGGGCTGCCACGGGATGCCACCGTCGAACAGCTCGACCACGCGGTTCGACACCCACCGCTCCGCGCCGGCGTAGTCGCGGTCCGCTTCCGGGACCTGCGCGAAGTCGAACAGCTTGCGCAGCGCGTCGGCGGTGGCGTTGCCCAGCGTCGACTCCCGCGCCTCCGGCGTGATCTCCATGCCCAGGTCGCGGGTGAACTCGGCGACGGCGATGTCCCAGAGCTTCTCGGAGTCGAGGAGGGTGCCGTCCATGTCGAACAGAACCGCGGCGGGCAGCGACGAGGTGGTCATGCCGCCCACCCTAGGTCGGCGCGCGCACGGGGTGTTAATTCATTCGTCACCCGAACGATGACTGCCTGTGTTCGAATTCCTGACATGCGCAATCGCAGGCTGCACACCGCCCTGGCCCTGACCGCGACCGCTGCGCTCCTCGCGAGCTGCGGCACCTCCGGGAACGACGCGGCGCCGTCGTCCTCCGGCGCGGCGTCGTCGACGGCGAAGGCGAGCTTCACCGTGCCCGGTGTCGACGATCTGCCGGCCGCGAACCCGGACCAGGTGCACCTGCTGGCGTTCAACGACTTCCACGGCAACCTGCAGCCGCCGACCGGCTCGACCGGGAAGATCGGCGGCAAGGAGGCCGGCGGCGCCGCGTACTTCGCCACCGCCCTGCAGCGGCTCAAGAAGCACTACCCGAACACCCTCACGGTCGCGGCGGGCGACCTGGTGAGCGCCAGCCCGCTGGTCTCGGCGCTGTTCCGCGACGAGCCGACGATCAAGTTCCTGAACTCGGTGGGCCTGCAGGCGAGCTCGGTGGGCAACCACGAGTTCGACCACGGCACCATCGAACTGGAGCGGCTGCAGAAGGGCGGCTGCGCGCCCCAGGGCTGCGAGCCCGGCGAGCCCTTCCCCGGCGCCGCCTACCAGTACCTCGCCGCGAATGTCACCAACGAGCAGGGGCAGCTGCCGCCTGGCACCGTCCCGTGGAAGATGTTCGAGGTCGGCGGGAAGAAGATCGCCGTGATCGGCACCGTCACCCCCGAGACGGCGACCATCGTCGCGCCGGAGGGCGTGCGCGGCTACAGCTTCGGCGACGAGGCCGACGCCATCAACAAGTACGTGCCCGAGATCAAGGCCGCGGGCGCGCAGGCCATCGTCGCGACCATGCACGACGGTGGCGCGCAGAAGGGCTCCGGCGAGCAGGACCCGAACGCCTGCCAGGACGTCTCCGCGCCCGTGCCCGACCTCGCCAAGCGGATCGATCCGGCGGTGACCTCCCTGGTCACCGCGCACTCGCACCAGGCCTACAACTGCTCCATCGACGGGCGCACCGTCACCCAGGCGGCGTCGTACGGCCGCCTCATCACCGACATCACGCTCGACTTCAGCGGCCCCGCGGCCAAGGCGACGGCCGTGAACCGCGTCGTGAGCCGGGACCTCCCCGCCGACGCCGCGACGCAGCGCCTCGTCGAGTTCTACGAGAAGGAGGCCAAGCCGCGCGCCGACCGGGTGATCGGCAGGATCCCCACCGAGCTCAAGCGGGAGGCCTTCCCCGGCGGCGACTCGCCGCTCGGCGACGTCATCGCCGACGCGATGCTCTTCACCACCCGCCCGCCGAACGAGGCGGCCGGGCAGATCGCGCTCATGAACCCGGGCGGCGTCCGCGCCGACCTCAAGGGCGGCGACGTGACCTACGGTGCGGCGTACACGGTGCAGCCCTTCGGCAATCAGGTGGTCACCGTCTCGCTCACCGGCCAGCAGATCATCGACCTTCTCGAGCAGCAGTGGCAGAACCCCGCGAAGACGACGATCCTGGCACCGTCGGGCATCACTTACAGCTACGACCCGAACGGCGCGCCCAACCGGAAGGTGGTGCGCGACAGCGTCAAGGTCGGCGACCAGCCGCTGAACCCCGTCGCGAAGTACCGGGTGACCACGAACAACTTCCTCGCCGCGGGCGGTGACGGCTTCAGCGTGTTCACCCAGTCGACCGAGCTCGCCGTCGGCGGCATCGACCTCGACGCGCTGGAGAAGTACCTGCAGGCCACCCCGGACCTGCAGGTGCCCACCAGCCGGGTCACCAAGCTGTATCGATGATCTCGCGCGCGTCCGCGTGCACGGCCTCGCTCGCGGTGCGACCCGTCGCAGCCAGGTAGGCGTCGACGAGGCGGTTGCCCACCGCGTAGCCCGCGCCCGTCGGCACGCCGATCGGGGGCGCTCCGAACCGGCCGGCGATGGCGTCGCCGAGCACCCACGAGGCGAAGTTCTGCATGCCGGTGACGCCGAGGTTGTCGACGACGGTGGCGTAGAGCGCGTCGTCGTGGCGGTGCGGGACCCCGATCCGCGCGGGGCCCAGCTCCTCGCCGTACAGCTCACGGGCGAGGGCGTCCGCCAGGCCCTCCGAAACGATCTGCTCCCCGACGGTGACCGTCGCCGGGTCCCAGACGACGCCGCCGGGGGCGTACCGCACGTTGTGGTCGAACTCGTGGACCGCCATGGCCTCCAGCCGGTCCAGGTTCTCGGGCGACGGCCAGACGTTGAGGTAGAGGTAGCCGGTGACGCCGCCGTTCGCGGTGAGGCCGAGCGCCTCGTCGAGGTAGATCCGGTCTCCCGGATCGCCGACGACGAGCAGGACGGTGAGCTCCGGCAGGTCGACGCGGCGCAGGGCGTCCGCGAGCCGGTCGGCGGCATGGCCGAGCGCCCGCTCGATCCGGCCCCACGCGTCCGCGGCGCGGAGCCGCTCGACCGCGGCGAGGCAGGCGTCGGTATCGCGGTCGAGCGGGAATCCGGACGACGCGGCGTGCATCGCCACCAGGTCGACGGGGCCCGGGAAGTACCGGTACATGCCCGCGACCGGCCGCCACATCTCCTCCAGCAGCGCCGCGCGCTTCTCCTCGGGCGCGCACAGGATCGCGCGCATCGCGGCGTACGTGTCCAGGACGGTGATCTTCATGTCCGCGACGCTAGGACCTCCCGTGACGGGAGGGTCAAGCCGTTCCCAAGCCGTTCCGCGTGTCGGTCGTTCGCAGTAGCATCGGGCCATGACCGCCGCATCCGATCCCGCGTTGCTCACGCTGGAGGAATGGTTCGCCTTGGGGGAGGACGAATCGCTGCGGCGCGCCGAACTGTGCCGGGGGGTACTGGAGGTGTCACCGAGTCCGAGAAGAGAGCATTCGGGAGCGATCCTCAGCATCGCGGGGCAGTTGCGCACACAACTGCCAGCTGAGTATCAGGTCTTCCACGAATTGGATGTGATCCTCGAACGGCGCCCGGCGACGGTCCGCCAGCCCGACGTGGTGGTGATCAGAGCCGACGCACCCGAACCGCTGACGGCCGAGGGTGTGATCGTGGCGGTCGAGATCATGTCGCCCGGTTCCCGGCGACGGGACGGCGTGGTCAAGCGCGCCGAGTACGCAGCCGCCGGGATCCGGCACTACTGGATCGTCGACCTCGACGGCCCGTCCGCCGAGGTACTCACGCTGGTGGACGGCGCGTACGAGGGCCCGACCGTGGCCGACCGCATCGCTGTCGACGGACTCCTCCGCCTCGTCGTCGATCTGTCCGCGCTGCGCTGACGCAGATCCCCTGGCCGTCAGACGTCGTCCAGGCCGAGGTCGGCGGACACCTTCTTCACGGCGTCGAGGGCGTCCGCGAGCGATACCGCCCAGGACGCCGCGATCTGCAGGCCGGCGGCGTCGTCGAGTCGCCAGAACCAGGCGCCCTCGTCGCCGGGCTCGCCGGCCTGCAGGTGCAGGCGGTAGTCGTCCATCGCGGCCTACGTGTTGAAGTACTTCGCCTCGGGATGGGTGAGGACGAAGGCGTCGGTGGACTGCTCCGGGTGCAGCTGCAGCTCCTCGGAGAGCTGCACGCCGATGCGCTCGGGCTGCAGCAGGTCGACCATCTTCGCGCGGTCCTCGAGGTCCGGGCAGGCGCCGTAGCCGAAGCTGTAGCGCGCGCCGAGGTACTTGAGGTCGAAGAAGTCGGTGACCGCCGTCGGGTCGGTGTCCGCGACCTTGCGGCCGCCGGGCAGGATCAGCTCCTGCCGCACCCGCTGGTGCCAGCGCTCCGCGAGCGCCTCGGTGAGCTGTACGCCGATGCCGTGCAGCTCGAGGTAGTCGCGGTAGCTGTTGGCGGCGAACAGCTCGTTCGCGGCGTCCGCGATGGGCTGCCCCATGGTGACCAGCTGGAAGGGCAGCACGTCGACCTCGCCGCGGGCGATCGCCGTCTCGCGGTCGCGGATGAAGTCCGAGATCGCGAGGAACCGGCCCCGCTGCTGCCGCGGGAACTCGAACGAGTACCGCACGGGCGCATCGGGTTCCGGCGACTCGAGCACGTCGATGACGTTGCCGTGGCTCACCGCCGGGAAGTAGCCGTAGACCACGGCGGCGTGGTCGAGGATCTTCTCCGACTTGAGCTTGTCGAGCCAGTACCGCAGCCGGGGCCGGCCCTCGGTCTCGACCAGTTCCTCGTACGACGGTCCTTCGCCCTTGCGGGCGCCGCGGAGGCCCCACTGGCCGAAGAACAGCGCGCGCTCGTCGAGTAGAGAGGCGTACTCGCTGATCGCGATGCCCTTGACGACGCGGGTGCCCCAGAACGGCGGGGTGGCGACCTCGAAGTCCAGCGCCACGTCGGACCGGTCCGGCACGACGACCGGCGCGGCCTCGGCCTTGCGCTTCTCGGCGATGCGGCGGCTGCGGGCGTGCCGCTCCTTGCGTTCGCGGGCCTTCTCCGCGGCCGCGAGGGCCTCGGGGCTGTCGGGATCGGGACCGTCGCCCCGCTTGAGGGCCATGATGTCGTCCATGAGGCGCAGGCCCTCGAAGGCGTCGCGGGCGTAGCTGACCTCGCCCGCGTAGACCTCGGCGAGGTCGTTCTCGACGTAGGCGCGGGTCAGGGCCGCGCCGCCGAGCAGCACGGGGTACTTCTCCCCCAGCCCGCGGGTGTTGAGTTCCTCGAGGTTCTCCTTCATCACCACGGTGGACTTCACCAGCAGGCCGGACATGCCGATGACGTCGGCGTGCTTGTCCTCGGCGGCCTCGACGATGGCGGCGATCGGCTGCTTGATGCCGATGTTGACCACTTCGTAGCCGTTGTTGGACAGGATGATGTCCACGAGGTTCTTGCCGATGTCGTGCACGTCGCCCTTGACGGTCGCCAGCACGATGCGGCCCTTGCCGGCGTCGTCCTCGGACTTCTCCATGTGCGGCTCGAGGTACGCGACGGCCGCCTTCATCACCTCGGCGGACTGCAGCACGAAGGGCAGCTGCATCTGGCCGGAGCCGAACAGCTCGCCGACCGTCTTCATGCCGGAGAGCAGCGTGTCGTTGATGATCTTCAGCGGCGGCACCGTCGCCATGGCCTCGTCGAGGTCGGCGTCCAGGCCCTCGCGCTCACCGTCGACGATGCGCCGCTCCAGCCGCTCGAACAGCGGCAGCTTCGCGAGCTCCTGCGCGCGGGACTCGCGCGCGCCTGCCGCCGAGACGCCCTCGAACAGCTCCATCAGCTTCGAGAGCGGGTTGTAGTCGGCGTCGCCGCCCGACTGCAGCCCGTCGAGGCCTCGGCGGTCGTAGACCAGGTCGAGCGCGGTCTCGCGCTGCACGTCCTCGATCTTGCTCATCGGCAGGATCTTGGACGCGTGCAGGATGGCGGAGTCGAGCCCCGCCTCGGTCAGCTCGTGCAGGAACACCGAGTTCAGCACCTGCCGCGCGGCGGGGTTGAGGCCGAAGCTCACGTTCGACAGGCCGACGGTGAAGTGCAGGCTCGGGTACTTCGCGTGCAGGACCTTCACCGCCTCGATGGTCTCGAGCGCGTCGCGCCGGACCTCCTCCTGGCCGGTCGAGATCGGGAACACCAGCGGGTCGATGATGATGTCGTCGAGGCTCAGGCCCCAGTTCTCGGTGAGGTCGGCGATGAGCCGCTCCGCGATCCGCACCTTCCACTCGGCGGTGCGGGCCTGGCCCTCCTCATCGATGGTCAGCGCCACGACGGCCGCTCCGTGCGCCTTGACCTGCTCCATGATCTTCACGAAGCGCGACTCCGGGCCGTCGCCGTCCTCGTAGTTCACCGAGTTCACGGCGCACCGTCCGCCGAGGTGCTCCAGGCCGGCCTTGATGACCTCCGGCTCGGTGGAGTCGATCATCACAGGCAGGGTCGACGCGGTCGCCAGGCGAGCGGCCAGCGCCGCCATGTCCAGCGCACCGTCGCGCCCCACGTAGTCCACGTTGAGGTCGAGCATGTGTGCGCCGTCGCGGATCTGGTCCTTGGCGATGTCGACGCACTTGTCGTGGTCGCCCGCGAGCATGGCGTCGCGGAAGGCCTTGGAGCCGTTCGAGTTCGTGCGCTCGGCGATCATCAGGATCGAGGCGTCCTGCGCGAAGGGCACGGACGTGTACAGCGAGCTGATCGCGCTCTCGGTCTCCGGGACGCGCTGCAGGCGCTCGGTGGCCCGCACCGCCTCGGCGACCTGGCGGATGTGCTCGGGGGTGGTGCCGCAGCAGCCGCCCACGAAGCTCAGCCCGAACTCGGCGACGAAGCCCGACAGGGCCCCCGCAAGCTCCTCCGGCGTGAGCGGGTACTCGGCGCCGTTCTTGCCCAGCACCGGCAGGCCGGCGTTCGGCATCACCGACACGGGGATCGTCGAATGCCGCGACAGGTGCCGCAGGTGCTCGCTCATCTCCGCCGGCCCGGTGGCGCAGTTCAGGCCGATCATGTCGATGCCCAGGGGTTCCAGCGCCGTCAGCGCGGCGCCGATCTCCGAGCCGAGCAGCATCGTGCCCGTGGTCTCCACCGTGACGTGCACGATGACCGGGATGCGCCGGCCGAGCTCGTCCATCGCGTCCTGGCAGCCCAGGACCGCGGCCTTGGACTGCAGGATGTCCTGGCAGGTCTCGATGAGGAAGGCGTCCGCGCCGCCGTCGAGCATGCCGCGCGCGGCCTCGGCGTAGGCGTCGCGGATCACGGCGAACGACGTGTGGCCCAGCGTCGGCAGCTTGGTGCCGGGGCCCATGGAGGCCAGGACGAACCGGGGCGTGCCGTCCGCGGCGAACTCATCGGCCACCTTGCGGGCGATCGCGGTGCCCTTCTCCGACAGCTCCCGGATGCGGTCGGCGATGTCGTAGTCGCCGAGGTTGCTCAGGTTGCAGCCGAAGGTATTGGTCTCCACCGCGTCGGCACCGGCGGCGAAATAGGCGCGGTGGATCTCCTCCAGCACGTCCGGCCGGGTGTCGTTGAGGATCTCGTTGCAGCCCTCCAGGCCCAGGAAATCATCCAGGGTCAGGTCCGCTGCCTGCAACATCGTGCCCATCGCACCGTCGCCTATGAGAACACGGCTCGAGGCCGCCTCCAGGAAACTCGACTGCAGCGGCTGCTGATGCGTACGGGTCATAGTCCCAGGGTAGTGGGTGCGGGCAAATCGAATCTTCACGACCGGCGCGTACTCTGATCGAAGTGACGTCCTTCCCCGAGCTCGACCGCCCGGTCCTCATCGCGGCGTTCGAGGGCTGGAACGACGCGGGTGACGCCGCGTCCGGCGCCGTCGAGCACCTCGAACTGATCTGGGACGCGAAGCTCCTCACCGAGGTCGACTCCGACGACTTCTACGACTTCCAGGTCAATCGCCCCATCATCAAGCAGGTCGACGGGGTGACGCGCGCCGTCGAGTGGCCGTCGACCACGCTCTCGGTGTGCCGCCCGCCCAAGGCCGATCGCGACGTGGTGCTGCTCCGCGGCACGGAGCCGAACTTCCGCTGGCGCGCGTTCTGCGACCAGTTGCTCACGATCTTCGCCGAGTTGCGCATCGACAGTGTCGTGATCCTGGGGTCGCTGCTCGCGGACACCCCGCACACCCGTCCGGTCCCCGTCACGGGCGCCGGCTACGACGCGGACTCCGCGAAGCGCTTCGGCCTCGAGCAGAACCGGTACGAGGGACCGACGGGGATCACCGGTGTGCTGCAGGACGCCTGCGTGCGCTCGGGCTTCCCCGCAGTCTCCTTCTGGGCCGCGGTGCCGCACTACGTCTCGCAGCCCCCGAACCCGAAGGCCACCGTCGCGTTGCTGCAGCGTGTCGAGCAGGCGCTCGACCTCGCGGTACCGCTGGGCGACCTGCCGACCCGCGCGGAGGCGTGGGAATCGTCGGTGACGGAGATGACCGAGGACGACGAGGACGTCGCCGACTACGTGCGCGGGCTCGAGGAGCGCGGCGACGCGGAGGCGAAGGACGTCGAACAGCACATCGACGCCGACGCGATCGCGGAGGAGTTCGAGAAGTACTTGCGGCGCCGGGACCCGGGCACCGGCCCGTAGGCCGGCCCGAGCGTCAGCCGATCCGCTCGATCGAGACGACCGGCGTGGTGATGCGCCAGGTGCGCACGTCCGGGTCGTCCGCGGCGCGCACCCAGAACTGGGCCGATTCGCCGACGCGGCAGCTCTTGATACCCAGCAGCGGGATGTCCTCCGAGTCGCGGCGCAGGGAGCTGATGCTCCACTGTTCGTCCTCGGAATCACCGCCGATCCCGGGCGCGCGCATCAGGGTCATCTCCCCCAGATCGACCACGTACGTGGACGTGCGGGTCTGTACGGTCCACACGCCCTCGGTCAGATCCGGGGCCAACTCGCTGACGGTCCTCACAGGCGCAATATAGCGTGTCGGGCTGTCAGGCCGCGGCAGGTACGCCGAGCAGCGCGTCGACCGCCGCCGCCACCGCGGCCGGTGCGCCGGCGTCGGGTCCGCCGACGGTGACGGCCTTCTCGGCCCAGGCGTCGATCGCGGCAAGGGCGTGCGGAGTGTCGAGATCGTCCGCCAGGTACCGGCGCACGCGGGCGATCAGCTCATCGCCGTCCGGGGCCGACGACGCGCGAAAGGCGCGCCGCCACAGGTCCAATCGCGCGAGCGCGCGCTGCAGCACCTCGTCGGACCACGGGCGGTCCTGGCGGTAGTGCCCCTCGAACAGGCCGAGGCGGATCGCGGCCGGGTCGACGCCCGAGCGCCGCAGCTTCGACACGAAGACGAGGTTGCCGCGGCTCTTGGACATCTTCTCGCCGTCGAGGCCGATCATGGCGGCGTGCACGTAGTGCCGGGCGAACCGCCGCTCGCCGGTCGCGGCCTCGACGTGCGCCGCGGAGTACTCGTGGTGCGGGAAGATCAGATCGCTGCCGCCGCCCTGGATGTCGAACGTCGCGCCCAGGCGGTTCGCCGCGATGGCGGCGCACTCGATGTGCCAACCGGGGCGGCCGGGGCCCTGCGGCGAGGGCCACGACGGCTCACCGGGACGCTCGGCGCGCCACAGGATCGGGTCGATGGGGTCCCGCTTACCCGGGCGGTCGGGGTCGCCGCCGCGTTCGGCGAAGAACTTCTCCATGGTCGCGCGGTCGTAGCCCGACTCGTACCCGAACTGCTCCGTGGCATCGGAGCGGTAGTAGACGTCGGGGAACTCGGCGTCGTCGACGATGTACGCCGAGCCGTTCTCCAGGAGCTTTCCGACGTACTCGACGACCTCGTCGACCGACTCGACGGCCCCGATGTAGTCGCGCGGCGGGATCACCCGCAGGGCCTCCATGTCCTCGCGGAACAGGTCCGTCTCCCGGGCCCCGAGGTCTCGCCAGTCGATCCCGTCGCGCTCAGCCCGCTCGAACAGCGGGTCGTCGACATCGGTCACGTTCTGCACGTAGTGCACCTCGTGGCCGTTGTCCCGCAGCACGCGATTGACCAGGTCGAACGCGAGGTAGGTGGCGGCGTGGCCGAGGTGCGTGGCGTCGTAGGGCGTGATGCCGCAGACGTACATGCCGGCCACCGCGCCGGGGTTGACGGGGCGCACGGCCGCGTCCGACGTGTCGTAGAGGCGCAGCGGGACCGACGGTCCGGGCACGGTGGGGACGGTGGGGGTCGGCCAGGAACGCATGCCCCCACCCTATGCGCACTCGTCCGGACGTGGATTCCGGGCCGGATCGGCGGGCGGAGGCCTGCTCGCCGGGCCACGACGCGGGCCGCGGAAGGCGGAAGGTGAACGAACCGCCGGCCAACGAGGGACGATCCTGTGCCACACGAACTCTCAGCAAACTCTTGCCCCCGGTTACTAGCGGGTAGCCCGATCTGCCGCCATGCTTTACCCAACGTTGAAGGTCCGCCCGTCACAGGAGGTGAATGTCATGTCCCGCAATCCATTCGAGAACGTCCTCGACCACATGTTCCCCACCGAGTCCCGGTGGTTCCTGTACTGCCTGCTCGGCGGCATCGCCTTCGCCCTGACCTGGCGCTTCCTGACCGCGGTCCGCCGCCCGGTCGTCGAGCACCCACCGCTCACCGTGGCGGAGATCGCCTGCCTGCGGTCGTGGCAGGCTCCGCTCGTCGCGACGATGGGCCTGCTCAGGGCGGGTGGGCACCTCGACGCCGACGGCCGCGCCGATCCCGCGCAGCCCCTCCCTCCCGCCACGGACGAGTTCACCCGCCGGATGCTGCACCGGCTCGACGGCTCGCAGTTCTCGGTGAATCTGCTGCTCCACGACCAGCTGGTCCCGCTGCGGGACCTGGAAGACGGTCTCGCGCGGCGCGGCTACCTGCGCACGAGCGGCGAGCGCTGGCGCACCCGGTTCGGTGCGGTGCCGCTCGCCGCCGTCGTGGTCGCGGGGATCGTGTGCACGCCCGTGCTTGCCCTCACCGGGCGTCATCCGGTGGAGGCGGCGGTCATGTCCTTCCTCGTCCCGTCCGTGCTCACGGCCGTCTTCCTCGTCCCCCCGCTCATGTCGGTGCCCCGCACCACCCGGGCGGGAAAGCGGCTCCTCGCGGCCGAGCAGGCTCGCGCGAGCTACCTCAAGCCGGCCCTGCGACCCGCCTTCGCGACCTACGGCGCCGCCGCGGTGGGGCTGTCCGTGGCCCTCTTCGGCACCGCCGCCCTCTGGCAGATCGACCCCCGGTACGCCGCGGCGATGGCCGTGGCGGGCGGCACGGGCAGCGGCGGCGCCGGATCGTCCTGCGGCAGTTCCTTCACCTGCGGCGGCTCCTCCTGCGGCGGCGGCTGAGCCGCCGCGCGCATCCCCATCCCAGCACCCGAGCCCCGGAACCACCGGGCCCTCCGCAGCGAGGGCGCCGGGATCTCATCGAACCCGTCACCAGGAGGTGAACGTCATGCCCCGCACCGCACTTGAGACAGTCATCGCAACGCTCCTTCCCGCCGAAACCCGCTGGTTCCTGTGCCTGCTGCTCGGCGGCGTGGCGCTCGCCCTCGCCTGGCGACGGGTCGCCGCGCCGTGGCGGCGCACCGTCGTCGATCCCCCGCTGTCGGCCGTCGAGCTGGCGTGCGTGCGGAGCAGGCAGGCCCCCGTCGTGGTGGCGCTGGCACAGCTGCGTGCCGGCGGACACGTCAGCTCGGTACGGCAGATGACCGGGCATCCGCCGCCGCCCGACGCCGATCCGTTCGTCCGCGCCGTCCACGCGTACTGCGACGGCCTCTCGTCGTACCCGGTGGGCGAGGTCACGGTCGCGCTGTCGGACGAGCTCGACGCCCTCGAGGAACGGCTCGCCACCCGCGGCTACCTGCGCTCTGAGACGGACCGCTGGCGGATGCGGCTCGGGGCGGCCCCGGTGACCGCGGCCGCGGTCGGGGGCGCGATCACCGCGTTCGCACGGGTCGTCGTTCTCGGCCGCGAGCCGCTCGCGCTGGTCCCCGGCGTCCTGGTGCCGTCGCTCATCACCCTGATCGTCGTGGCGCCGCACCTGTGGTCGGTCGACCGCGGCACCCGCGCCGGGAAGCGCCTGCTCCGCGCCGAGAAGGATCGCCTGGACTACCTGGCGCCGTCGCGCAAGCCCGCCTGGTCGACGTACGGCGGCGCGGCGGTGGGGCTGTCCGTCGCCCTCTTCGGCACGGCCGCGCTGTGGCAGTTCGACGGTGCGTTCGCCGAGACCCTCGAGCTGGCCGGCAGCGCCGAGGCCTCCGGCGACGGTGGCGGTTCGTGCGGCGGCGCCTCGTGCGGGGGCGGCTGCAGCGGGTGCGGGGGTTGTGGCGGCTGCGGCGGGTGCGGAGGATGAGCACCGTGACGCGCACCGTTTCCGCCCTCGGACCGCTCGGACTCGGCTGGCGGCGTGAGATCGCGGGCGTCATCGCCGACCTGCGGCCCGGCTTCTGCGAGGTGATCGCCGAGTCCGTCCCGATCCGGCGTGGCCGGGCGCAGCTCGACCCCCTGCTGGCGGATCTCCGCGATCGCGGCGTCCCACTCGTGCCGCACGGCGTCGCGCTCTCTCTGGGCGGCGTCGACGCGCTCGAACCGGACCGCGTGCACCGTCTGGTCGCGTGCGCCGAGGCCTTCGGCGCGCCGCTGGTCAGCGAGCACATCGCCTTCGTCCGCGCCGGCGGCATCGAGGCCGGGCACCTGCTGCCGGTCCCCCGCACCCGGGAGGCGCTCGACGTACTGGTCCGAAACATCACCCGGATGCAGGACGCGCTGCCGGTGCCGCTGGCCGTGGAGAACATCGCGGCCTTCCTGCGGTGGCCCGAGGAGGACTACTCCGAGGCCGAGTTCCTCACCGAGCTGCTGGAGCGCACCGGCGCGCTGCTCGTGCTGGACGTGGCCAACGTCTACGCCAACGCGCTCAACCGGCGCCGCGACCCGCACGACGAACTGGCGCGGCTGCCCGTCGACCGGATCGCCTACAGCCACGTCGCGGGCGGATCCGAGGGCGGCGGCCGCTATCACGACACGCACACCGACCCGGTCAACGCCGGCGTGCTCGAGCTGGTCACGGCCCTGCGGGAGCGCGCGGACGTGCCGTTCATGCTCGAGCGCGACGGTCGCTACCCGCCCGCGGCCGAGCTCTTCGACGAGCTCGACTCCATCGCCGCGGCCGCCGGCTGTCCGTCTATCACCGAGCACGCGCGGAAGGAGTGGGCATGAACCTGCGGGAACGCCAGGAGGCACTGGTCCGGGCCCTCGTCGCCGACGGTCCCGTGCCGGACGGCTTCGATCCGGACGAGGTCGCGGCGGCCGGGGCGGTGTGCCGGCACAAGCGCGACGCGCACGCGGCGCACGCGCCGGCGCCCCGTCGGACCCGGTGGCTGCCGCGGCGCGGTTGACCGGAACCGGTCAGAACGGCGGCCAGGGGATCGGCCGGCTCGGGCTGGGCAGCGGCATCGCGCCGAGCTCGAGGAGGATCGCCGCCCGCTCGACGAGCGCGGCCTGCTCCTCGTCGGTGATGAGCCCCGTCAGGTCCGGCGGGGAGGACCGGAAGGACTCGACGTCGGCGAGCAGCTCGTCGCCGACCGGACGGCCCGCCCAGCCCCACAGCACGGTCCGGAGCTTCGGCGCGCTGTGCAGGCAGATGCCGTGGTCCACGCCCTGCACGCGGCCGTCCGGGCCGGTGAGCACGTGTCCGCCCTTGCGGTCGGCGTTGTTGATGAGCACGTCGAGCACGGCGAGGCGGCGCAGCCGCGGGTCGTCGGCGTGCGCGAGGGCGACCTCCGCGATGCCGTCCGGCGCGTCCTCGTCCTCCACGTAGCCGGTGAAGACCTTCAGGTAGCCCTCGGGCACCGCGTCGAGCGGGAACAGGTCGACCAGGTCCGGGCCGTCCTCCGGTTCGACGACCCAGCGCTGCACCATCCCGGGCCCGAGCGGGCCGTCGCGCAGCACGGTCTCGGGGATCAGGCCCCAGCCGAGCGCTTCCGAGACCCGGTACGAGGCGACCTCGCGGCCGGCGAGCGTCCCGTCGGGGAAGTCCCACAGCGGCACCTCGCCGCGGATCGGCTTGTAGACCGCCCGCTCCCCCGTGTCGCCGAGGTCGCAGAGCAGGGTGGCGTTGGAGGCGCTGGTGATCCGGCCGAGGATCGTCAGATCGGCGCTCTCGAGGTCCACCGTCAGGTCCACCTACTCGTCCTCGGAACCGAAGGCGGCGCCGCGGCGGTAGCCGTTGAGGCGCACGCACATGTGTCCGTCGGCGTCGAGCGGCTCGCCGCAGAGCGGGCACGCCGGGCGGCCCGCGCCGAGGACCTTCTCCGAGCGGTTGGCGAACTCCCGGGCGGCGACGGGGGTGAGGAAGACGCGGACCGCGTCGGGGCCCTCCTCGGCGTCGTCGGCGAGCACGACGGACTCGTCGAGCTCCTGCTCGGTGATCGCGAGGAGCTCGATGACCACCGCCTTCTCCTCGGAGTCCCAGCCCAGGCCCATGGTGCCGACGCGGAACTCCGCGTCGACGGGCATCACGAGCGGCTGCAGGTCGGTGACGGGCGTGTCGGCGGCGGGCATCGCGGTGCCGAAGCGGCGGGCCACCTCGTCGAGCAGCGCGGCGATGCGCTCTGCGAGCACCTCCACCTGCTGCTTCTCCAGCAGCACCGAGACGATGCGGGAATCGTGCACGGCCTGCAGGTAGAAGGCACGATCGCCGGGCTGCCCGACGGTGCCCACGACGAACCTGTCGGGGGTGCGGAAAACATGGACGGAGCGGCTCATGCCTCGCCTCCCACCGTGGCCTCCTTGGCTGGACGTTTGGGCAGCGTGACGGTACCGGACGAGTTGACGCACTGCACGAGCGGGCGCGCGGGGCCGTACGTCACGACGGAGACGGACGCCGGGGCGACGAAGAGCCGCTGGAACTGGTCCAGGTGCGTGCCGAGCGCGTCGGCGACGACGGCTTTGATGACGTCGCCGTGGCTGCACGCCACCCAGACGGCACCGGGTCCGTGCTCCTCGGTGAAGCGGCGGTCCGCCTCGCGGATCGCGGCGACCGCGCGGGCCTGGACGTCGGCGAGCCCCTCGCCGTCGGGGAAGACGGCCGCGGAGGGCTGCTGCTGCACGACCTTCCACAGGGGCTCCTGCAGCAGGTCCTTGATCGCCCGGCCGGTCCAGGTGCCGTAGTCGACCTCGACGAGCCGGTCGTCGACCTCGGGGGTGAGGCCGTGCGCGGCGGCGAGCGGCGCGAGGGTCTGTTCGCAGCGCAGGAGCGGAGAACGGACGGCGGCCACCAGCTCGACGTCGGCGAGGCGACCGACGAGATCGGCGGCCTGGGCGCGGCCGGCGTCGTCGAGCGCGACGCCCTCGGCCCGTCCCGCGAGCACCCCGGAGGTGTTCGCGGTCGAGCGGCCGTGGCGCAGCAGGATCACGGTCATGCCCCGAGTCTATGCACGCGGGACGTCCTGCCCCGCCCTCTGATCGCTCAGGGCTGAACCGGAGGCGTCCGCGGCTACGCGGCGACGACGGACCTCGCCAGACCGCATGCGGCGGCGACGGCACCGTCGGACGCCGGGAGCAGCGGGAGGCGCACCGCGGGCGTGGCGATCCGGCCCTGCGCGGCCAGGACACCCTTGATCACCGTCGGATTGGGCTCGGCGAACAGCGCCGCCGCCAGTTCCGCGAGGGCGCCGCCGACCACGCGGGCCTCCTCGAGCCGGTGCTCGCGCCACGCCGCGACGAGCGCCGCGAACTCCCCCGCGGCGACGTTGGCGCAGGCGGAGATCGCGCCGTGCCCGCCGAGCGCCAACACGGCGCCGACGAAGGCGTCATCGCCCGCGAGGATCGAGATCGCGCCGGGCGTCGCGGTGTTGATCGCCGCGAGCAGGCGCACCGTCGTCTCGGTGACCCCGCCGGCGGCGTGCTTGAACCCGCCCACCCCGTCGATGGCGGCCAGTTCGAGCAGCGTCTCCAGAGACAACGTACGTCCGGTGCGCTGCGGGATGTCGTAGACGATCACCGGCACCGGGCTCGCGGCGGCGACCCTGCGGTAGTGCTCGACCACGCCCGCCTCCGAGGGCCGCGTGTAGTACGGCACGACGACGAGCGCGAAGTCGGCTCGTGGGTCGATGCCGCCGAGCGAGGCCGCGGTGTCCGCCGTCGCGTTGCTGCCGACGCCCACGGTGAGAACGGCGCGGTGCTCGGCGCAGACCCCGCCGATCCGGTCGATCACGGAGGCCCGCTCGGCGGCGGTCAGGGTCGCGGGCTCGCCCGTGGTGCCGAGGGCGAGGAGTCCGTCGGCACCGTCGGCGAGGGTGTCGTGGGCCAGGCGCTCGAGCGAGGCGAGGTCGACGGTGCCGTCCGCGGCGAACGGCGTGACGAGGGGGACGTGGAGACCGGTGAGCTGCATGGTCTCAGGTTCCGACACCGCGAGCGAAAGATCCAGCGCGATATTCCGATGTCGAGCGTAAGCTCAGCTTATGCTCGACGTGCACCGGCTGCGACTCCTCCGGGAGCTCTCGCTGCGCGGCACCATCACGGCCGTCGCGCAGGCGCTGGACTACACCCCGTCGGCCGTCTCGCAGCAGCTCGCGACGCTGGAGCGCGAGGCCGGGAGGCCCCTGCTCGAGCGCACCGGCCGCACCGTCCGGCTCACCGAGGCCGGCCGGATCCTCGCCGGCCACGCCGACGCGGTGCTCGAACGCCTTGAACGGGCCCGCGCGGAGATCGACGCCCTCGGCACCGAGGTCGCGGGCGAATTGCGGATCGGCGCGTTCAGCTCCGCCATGCGCACCGTCATCACCCCGGCCCTCCTGCGCCTCTCGCGCGATCACCCGCTGCTCCGCGTCCGCGTCACCGAGATCGACCCCGCGACGGCGCCCGAAGAACTGCGCTCCCGGCGGCTCGACGTCGCCCTGCTCCAGAGCTACGACTGCCTGCCCACGCGCGAGGAACCCGCGCTCGACACCGAGCCGCTGTTCGACGAGGCCGTGCACCTCGCGACCCCGCGGGATCGCGCACGTGCGCTCGCCGACTGCGCCGAGGAGCGCTGGATCTCCGGCACCGTCGGCACGCTGTGCGACGACGCCACCGTCCGGACCTGCGAGAACGCGGGCTTCACGCCGCGCGTGCGGCACCGCACCGACGATTTCACCGCCGTCCTCGCGCTGGTCGAAGCCGGCCAGGGGGTGGCGGTGATCCCGGACCTCGCGGCCGTCGACGTCCCCGGCAACGTGCTGCTCACCCCGCTCGACGTGGTCCGGCACACCGCGCTGGCCTACCGGCGCGGCGCGGCGCGCGACCCGCTCATCGGGGCGGCGCGGGCGGCGCTCAGGTCGCGCTGATCACGCCGCCCCAGAGCAGGCCCAGCACCAGGAAACCGACGATGATCCGGTAGCCCACGAACCAGTTCAGCGAGTGCTTCGCGACGAAGTTCAGCAGCCAGGCGATCGCGGCGTAGCCCACGACGAAGGCGATCACTGTCGCGACCAGCAACTGCGGCCCGGAGGCGTGCAGCCCCTCGCCGGCCGGCGCGAAGGCGTCCGGCAGGCTGAACAGGCCCGACGCGGTGACCGCGGGGATCGCGAGCAGGAAGGAGAGCCGCACCGCCGCCTCGCGCTGCAGGCCGAGGAACAGGCCCGCGCTCGACGTGGCGCCGGAGCGGGAGACGCCGGGGATCAGCGCCAGGCACTGAGCGAAGCCCATGATGATGCCGTCGCGGGCCGTGACCTGCTCCAACGGGCGCTGACGGTTCGCGTAGAACTTCGAGCTCACGTACTCCGCGGCGAAGATGACGATGGAGAAGACGATGAGCATCGTCGCCACCAGGTACAGGTTCCGGGCCGCGGTGCGGATCTCGTCCTTGAACAGGTAGCCGAGAACACCGATCGGAATCGTGCCGATGATCACGTACCAGCCGATCCGGTAGTCGACGCCCCGCTCGCCCGCGTCGAACAGGCCGCGGAACCACGCCACCACGATGCGGTAGATGTCGCGGGCGAAGTAGATGAGCACCGCCAGCTCGGTGCCCAGCTGCGTGACCGCGGTGAACGAGGCTCCCGCGTCGTCGCCGAACCAGAGCTCCGAGACGATTCGCAGGTGCCCCGAGGACGAGACGGGGAGGAACTCCGTCAACCCCTGCACCAAGCCGAGCACGATCGCCTGCAACCACGTCATGTCCACCCGGGCAGGCTACCGGCCGCAGCCGGGACGGGCCCGGGGCGGTAGTTTCGAGGGATCATGACCCGCACCTTCGCCTCCCGGATCGCCGCCCTCACCGTCGTCGCAGCGGTCGCCCTCACCGGCTGTTCGACGACGCCCGCGCGGGAGGACCGTCCGACGATCGTCCCGGCCCAGCCCGCCGT
>NZ_CBCRZG010000024.1:0-59673 GCF_965137015.1 Tsukamurella hominis
CGACGAGGGCTGCTGCGGCGGCACGACCGGGGAGGCCGCGGTCGGCGGGGCGGGCGGCACGACGGGCGAAGCCGCGGTCGGCGGGGCCGGCGGCGGCGTGGGCTGCTGCGGCTTCTGGGCAGGAAACTGCTGGGCCGGGGGCTGCTGCGCCGGAGTCGGCTGAGCGGGGCGCTGCACCGGCATCGCCCGGGTCGACGGGTCGTCGAGCGGCTGCGGCCGCTGGATCGGCACGGCGGTGGTCTCGGGCGCGCCCTGCTGGATCGGATCCGCGCTGTCGACGACGACCACCCGGCCCGCCGCCTCCGCGGCGTTGGCGCGCGCCACCTCGACGGTGTCGGCGGTCGCGACGGCGACGCCGAGCCGCCGCTTGGCGTAGCCCTCGGGCTTCCCGAACAGGCGCAGGTCGCTCTCGGGCACGTCGAGCGCGCGGGAGACGCTGTCGAAGGCGACGGAGCTGCTGTCCTTCGTCCCGTAGATCACCGCCGACGCGGCGGGCGACATGAGCGAGGTGTCCACCGGCAGGCCGAGGATGGCGCGGGCGTGCAGCTCGAACTCGGAGAGCCGCTGCGAGCCCAGGGTCACCAGGCCGGTGTCGTGCGGGCGGGGCGAGACCTCGGAGAAGTAGACGTCGTCGCCCTTGACGAAGAGCTCCACGCCGAAGACGCCGCGGCCTCCGGTGCCGCCGTCGCCGAGGGCGGTGGTGATGCGGCCCGCGACGGACGTCGCCGCGTCGTACGCGGCCTGGCTCATCGCCTGCGGCTGCCAGGACTCGACGTAGTCACCGTCGGACTGCCGGTGCCCGATGGGCTCGCAGAAGCGGGTGACCACCTTGCCGCGCTCGGCGTCGTAGACGCGCACCGTGAGCAGCGTGATCTCGTAGTCGAAGTCGACGAAGCCCTCGACGATCACCCGCTCGTTGCGGACGCGGCCACCCTCCACGGCGTACTCCCAGGCACCGTCGAGCTCCTCGATCGAGCGGACCACCGACTGGCCCTTCCCCGAGCTCGACATCACCGGCTTGATCACGCACGGGAAGCCGACCTCCCGGGAGGCGGCGCGCACCTCGTCGAGCGACGAGGCGAAGGCGTACGGCGAGCACGGCAGGCCGAGTTCCTCGGCGGCGAGCTTGCGGATGCCCTCGCGGTTCATCGTCAGCGCGACGGCCCGCGCCGTCGGGATCACCTCGGCGAGCCCGTCCTCGTCGACGGCGACCAGGGCGTCGGTGGCGAGGGCCTCGATCTCGGGGACCACGAAGTCCGGCTTCTCCGCCTCGATCACGCGGCGGACCTCGGCGGCGTCGGTCATGTCGATGACGTGACTGCGGTGCGCGACCTGCATCGCGGGCGCGTTCGCGTAGCGGTCGACGGCGATCGTCTCCACGCCGAGGCGCTGGAAGGCGATCACCACCTCCTTGCCCAGCTCGCCCGAACCCAGCATCAGCGCCTTCGTGGCACCGGAGGTGAGCGCCGTGCCGATCCGGGGGTTGCCACCGGTGTCGCTGAGGTTCGTCATGGGTCCATTCTGGCAAACGCGGCGCCCCGCGGTGCGCCTGCCGACCCGTCGATTCGTGTTTGCTTCCGATCGTTCTGCGGTGGTGAACGTTTCGCTTGTTATCGCTCGGGGTGCCGCGGAAGGCGCCTACGTTCGGGGGATGAAGGCACTCGTGATCAGGAGCGCCGTGGTCGCGGCGACCGGCGGACTCATCTTCGGCTTCGACACGGCGGTGATCTCCGGCGCCGAGGAGCAGATCCAGGAGCAGTTCCACCTGTCCGACGCCGCGATCGGTTTCACGGTGACGACCGCGCTGATCGGCACCATCGTCGGCGCGATCGTGTCCGGCAGGCTCGCGGACCGGTTCGGCCGGAAGAAGGTGCTGTACGCGATCGGCGTGCTGTACGTGGTGAGCGCCGTGGGCTGCGCGCTGGCGCCCACCTCGTCGGTGGAGGTGCTGCAGGCCTTCCGCTTCCTCGGCGGCCTCGGCATCGGCGCGTCGAGCGTCTGCGCCCCGATCTACACCGCCGAGATCGCGCCCCCGAAGTTCCGCGGGCGGCTCGTGGGCCTGGTGCAGTTCAACATCGTGCTGGGCATCCTGGTCGCCTACGCGTCGAACGCGATCATCCGCACCGTCCTGGGCGACGATCCGAACGCCTGGCGCTGGATGCTCGGGGTGATGGTGGTGCCCGCGGTGCTGTTCCTGGTCCTGCTCCCGACGGTGCCGGAGACGCCCCGCTGGCTCGCCGGGCACGGCGACCTGGCCGCGGCGCGCGCCACGTCCGAGCGGCTCTGCTCCACGCCGGCGGAGGCCGACGCGCAGATGGCGGAGATCCAGGAGACGCTCGCCGCCGAGCAGGGCGAGAAGGCGAAGTTCTACACCCGCGGCCACCGCAAGGTGATCCTCCTGGCCGTCGCGATCGCCTTCTTCAACCAGATGTCCGGCATCAACGCGATCCTCTACTACGCGCCGCGCGTCATGCAGGACGCCGGCGCCAGCACGAACGCCGCGTACCTGATGTCCGTCGCGGTGGGCGTGATGAACCTGGTCGCCACGATGGCCGCGCTGACCGTGATCGACCGGCTCGGCCGCCGTCGGCTCATGCTGGTCGGCTCCGTGGGCTACCTGGTCTCGCTCGGGTTCATGGCCGCCGTGATGTTCTACTACGAGAGCGACGGCCGCTCGTTCGACGGCACCTCGTCGATCCTGGTCCTGTTGGGCCTGATGGTCTTCATCGCCTCGCACGCGTTCGGCCAGGGCGCGGTGATCTGGGTGTTCCTCTCGGAGATCTTCCCCAACAGCATCCGCGGCCGCGGGCAGGCGCTCGGTAGTCTCACGCACTGGGTGTGGGCCGCCATCACGAGCTTCGCGTTCCCGCCCATCATCGGCGCCTTCGGCGGCGGCGTCGCCTTCTCGATCTTCTTCGGGTTCATGGTGCTGCAGCTGCTCTGGGTGATAAAGGTGATGCCGGAGACCAAGGGCATTCCGCTCGAGGAGATGGCCGAGCGGCTGGGCCTCGAGGCGGAAGCGACCGCCCCGCCACCGGCCACGAAGGGGAACTGAGATGACCGATCGGACGCTGTGCCTGGGCGAGGCGCTCGTCGACGTCGTACTGCGCGACGGTGCCGAGCCGTCCGAGCACGTGGGCGGAAGCCTGTTCAACGTCGCGTGCGGGCTGGCGTCGCTGGGCGATCCGACGTCGATCCTGTCGTGGTGGGGGCGGGACGTCCGCGGCCACCGGATCGCCGAGACCGCGGCCCGCGCGGGCGTCGACGTCGTCCCCGGGTCCGACGGTGCCGCCAACACCCCGCTCGCCTACGCGCACGTCGACGCCGAGGGTCGCGCGACGTACGAGTTCGACCTCACGTGGGAGGTGCCGCCTGTCGAATCGCTGGAGCGCTACGGGCACCTGCACACGGGCAGCTTCGCCGCGACGCTCGCGCCGGGGTCCGACGGCGTGCGCGATGTGGTCTCCCGGATCCGGGACCACGCCACGGTCTCCTACGACCCGAACATCCGGCCCGCGCTGATGGGCACGCCGGCCGAGGTGCTGCCGCGGGTGATGGAGATGATCGCGCAGTCCGACGTGGTCAAGGCCAGCGACGAGGACATCGCCTGGCTGCACCCCGACGAGCCCGTCGAGGACGTGATGCGGCGCTGGGTCGCGGCCGGCCCGGCGATGGTGGTACTGACCCGCGGGCCCTGGGGCGCGTACGCGCTGCTCGCCGGCAACCGGGACATGCTGCACGTCGACCAGCTGACCGTCGAGGTGGGCGACACCGTCGGCGCGGGCGACTCCTTCATGGCCGGACTCGTGTCCGGCCTACTCGACGCCGGCTACCTGGGCTCGCGGTACGCCGCCCGGCGGCTGCGGGCCGCGCAGTGGAGCGACGTGCAGCCCGCGCTGCACCGCGCCGTCATCACCTCCGCGCTCACCGTGAGCCGGGCGGGCGCGTACGCACCGTCGATGGACGAGGTGCACGCCGTGCGCGCGCAGGACCCGACGCTGCGCTGACAGGGCGCGGACCGGGCCCGGTCACGGACGTACGGATTCGCAGCGGCCTGCCAGGGAATCCGCAGGTAGCCGGATCATCATCGGTTCCAGCGCGGTCGCGGTGACCGCACCGACCGAAGCGAGAACCCATGACCGAGCCCACCGATCCGCATCCGACGCCCACCGCGCCGATCCCGCCCGCGCCGGCGGCCGCCCCCGCAGCCGCGGCACCCACCCCGGCCCAGCAGGAGGCGGCACCGTCGACGACCGGCCCGTCGAGGAAGCTGCTCATCGCTGCGATCGTGTTCGGGCTCATCGGGATCAGCGGCGTCAGCTTCACCGCCGGTTACTGGGTCAACGAGGCCACGGGCAAGCACAAGGGGCACTCGATGCAACAGCGCGGGCCGGGCGGCCAGGACGCCCAGCGGCACGGGCCCGGCCGCGGCGAGGGTCCGCGGATGTACCGCGTGACCCCGACCGCGGGCGCCCCGACCACCTCGCCGGCGCCGACCACTCAGGCTCCGACGCCCTAACGGCTCAGACGATGGCGCGGCGGACGATGGTCTCGTCGCGGCCCGGGCCCACGCCGATGCAGGAGATGTGCGCGCCGGAGAGCTCCTCGAGCCGCAGCACGTAGTCCTGTGCGTTCTTCGGCAGGTCCTCGAACGTACGGCACTCGGAGATGTCCTCCCACCAGCCGGGCATCGTCTCGTAGATCGGCTTCGCGTGATGGAAATCGGTCTGGTTGGGCGGCATCTCGTCGTACCGCACACCGTCGATCTCGTACGCGACGCAGATCGGCACGTTCTCGATGGAGCTGAGCACGTCGAGCTTGGTGAGGAAGTAATCGGTGATGCCGTTGACGCGGGTCGCGTAGCGGGCGATCACCGCGTCGAACCAGCCGCAGCGGCGCGCGCGGCCGGTGGTGACGCCCACCTCGCCGCCGTGCTTGGCGAGGTACTCGCCCCACTCGTCGAAGAGCTCCGTCGGGAACGGGCCCGAGCCGACGCGGGTGGTGTACGCCTTGAGGATGCCCAGCACCGTCGTGATGCGGGTCGGGCCGATGCCCGAGCCCACCGAGGCGCCGCCCGACGTGGGGTTCGACGAGGTGACGTACGGGTACGTGCCGTGGTCGACGTCGAGCAGGGTGCCCTGCGAGCCCTCCAGCAGGATCGTCTCGCCGCGCTCCAGCGCGAGGTTCAGCTCGAGACGGGTGTCGGCGATGCGGTGCTTGAAGCTCTCGGCCAGCTCCAGCGTCTCGTCGACCACCTGGCGCGGGTCCAGCGCGCGCCGGTTGTAGATCTTGGTGAGCACCTGGTTCTTGAACTCCAGTGCCGCCTCGACCTTCTGGGTGAGGATCGACTCGTCCAGCACGTCCTGCGCGCGGACGCCGACGCGGGCGATCTTGTCCTGGTAGCAGGGGCCGATGCCGCGGCCGGTGGTGCCGATCTTCTTGTTGCCGAGGAAGCGCTCGGTGACCTTGTCGATGGCCACGTGGTACGGCATGAGCAGGTGCGCGTCGGCCGAGAGCAGCAGGTTCGACGTGTCGACGTCGCGCGCCTCGAGGCCGTCGAGCTCGGCGAGCAGGACCGACGGGTCCACCACGACGCCGTTGCCGATGACGTTCTTCACGCCCGGGGTCAGGATGCCCGACGGGATGAGGTGCAACGCGAACTTGTCGCCGTTCGGCAGGACCACCGTGTGGCCGGCGTTGTTGCCGCCCTGGTAGCGGACCACCCACTGGAGCTTCTCCCCCAGCAGATCGGTGGCCTTCCCCTTACCCTCATCGCCCCACTGGGCGCCGATCAGCACGATCGCAGGCATGGACGATCTCCTTCCGGCCCGCACTCCTCGAAGATTCACCTGGATAACGTCGAGCCGTGCCGCAACCTTACAGTAGGTGCGGTGAGCTCCGTGACCCAGAGCACCGTCGTGGTGCGCGCCCCCGATGTCCGTATCCCGGGCAGCCTCCGCGACCTCGAAACGATCACCGTCGACCTCGACTCCGCCAAGGCGGAACTGAAGCAGAAGCTGACGTTCCCGAAGCGGATCGTGGTCGCGGGGCCCGATGACCTGCTGGCGGCGGTGATCGCCCGGCTCATGGCGTCGGAGCGGCTCGACGTGGAGGTCGCCTACGTCCCGACCGAGAACTCGCACGCCTCGTCGATCTATCCGCCCGGCGACCCGCTCACCGGCACCCCGCGCGCCATGCCGCTGATCCGCGACGACCGCGGCTTCGTCCTCGTCGGCAAGGCCAAGATCACGGGCCCCGACGGCGGTCCGCTCACCGGCGAGACCTTCGTGGACTCGGAGAAGCTGTTCACCGGGCAGGCGAAGGCCGTCATCATCGAGCCCTACGGCGCGGCGGGCGAGACCGGCGGGGTGCGGGCCCGGCTCGCGAAGGGCGTGCGCCGACGGTGGCTGTCCGGTCGCGCCGCGCAGACCGGCGGACTCGAACTCGTGGTGACCCGCGACGGCCGCACCGACTCCAGCGTCGTGACCCGGGCGACCTTCTACCGCAACACCGACGACTGGCTGCTCATCAGCTGACGCGCGCTACTCGGGCGGCTTCGGCGCGTCCTTCTTCTTCGGTACCTCCCGCATCTGCGCGACCGCCGAGGTGCGGGAGAGGCCGGCGACCTGCAGCAGGTCGACGATCGTCGAGCGCAGTTGCCCGTAGATCATCACCTCGTTGAGCGATTCGCTCTCGGAGATCTCGTCGTGCATCGGCAGCGCGTTGGCGCGCCGCGCCGCGGACCGGAGCACCCGCGCACCGTCGGCCTGATCGGGGTGCGCGCCCGGCTCCGCGAGCACCACGTCGCGCATCGTCTTGAAGGACTCGGCGAGCCGGCCGACCTCGGTGACCAGGGCGGGGTCGATCCGCTCGCCGTTCTGGTTCGAGGCGAGCGCGCGCCGGGCCATGACCCGCACGTTGCGCACGGCGTTGTCGAGGGGATCGGCGATGGCCTGGAGCTTGTCCATCCGGGGCCGCGAGCTCCAGAACATCGGCGAGACCTTCGCGATCTCGAGGCCGCCCGCGAGGTCGCTGGAGAGCTGGTCCAGGTCGGGCTGGGTGGCGCGGGCGGTCTCCAGGGCCCATTCCAGCGAGGAGATGTCCCGGTCGGTGAGGCCGGCGGCGATCGAGGCGACGACGCGCCGCATGGTGTCCAGCACCTTGGCGGCGTCCTTGCGCGGCCGCCGGGCCGGGTTGTTCGGGATCAGCGCCGCGATCACGACGCCGACGAGGCCGCCGATGAGCGCGTCGAGCATCCGCGTCCAGCCGCCCGTCGACCCGGGTGGGATGAGCGTCGCGACGAGCACCGCCGACGACGCCGCCTGCATCGGGACGAGCGGGCCCCGGTCGGCGAGCACCGCGACGGCCATCGCGATCGCGACGACGAGCGCGAGCTGCCAGGGCCCGGTGCCGATCACGGAGATCAGCAGGTCGCCCACACCGATGCCGACGGTGACGCCGCCGACCAGTTCCAGCGAGCGGCGCAGCCGCTGCTGCAGGGACAAGCCCAGCGAGATGATCGCGGCGATCGGCGCGAAGAACGGCGAGACGTGCCCGATCACGTCGTTCGCGATGAACCAGGCGATGCCCGCGGCGACCGCGCACTGCAGGATGGGCAGCTTGGCGTTCCAGAGCCGCTTGGTGCGGCTCTGGATCACCTGCGGCAGCGCGTTGTGCCGCCGGAGGAGTCGGCTACGCGCCGAGTCCGAGGGCGCCGGCGGCTTCGGGGTCACAGTCGTTCAACAGGTCCAGGCAACGGAGGTACTCGTCTTCCTCGCCGATCGACTGCGCGGCGCGGGCCAGCGCGGCCACCGCCCGCAGGAAACCGCGGTTGTTCTCGTGGCTGTAGGGCACGGGGCCGAAGCCACGCCAGCCCTGGCGGCGCAGCTGGTCGAGGCCGCGGTGGTAGCCGGTGCGCGCGTAGGCGTAGGCGGTGACGGCCTGCTCCTCGTCCAGCGCGCCCTCCGCGAGCACGGCCCACGCCAGCGACGAGGTGGGGGCGTCCGCCGCGACCTCGACCGCCGGGCGGCCCTGGTTCAACTGGAGTTCCGGCTCTTCGTCGATGTCGAGCAGGACCGGGGGCGGGCCGAGGAGATCACCGAAGGACGTCATTGCTCCAGTCTTCCATGCTGCGCCCGGCGGAGGGTGGACGACGTGCGTGCCCGCTCGCCGCGCCGGTCACCGCGGGTGCGCGCCCGCTAGGGTGTCAGGTGTTCCGTGTGCGGCGCGCCGCCGCGGAGGAGGAACGATTCACGAATGAGGGGATGGCGGAAGCGATGGCGCGGGATGACAACCGGGGACCTCTGTCGCGACTTCGTGACCTGCGCGGACGCCTCGCGGCGTGGCCCGCGGCGCCCCTCCACGATCACCCGGAGACCGCCGGCACGCTCGGCAACGCGCCCGCCGACGCCGTGATCCCCTCGCAGTCCGATTCCCTCGCGCAGCTCGTGCAGGACGCCGCGCCCGCCCCGTCGCCGGGAGAGGCCGAGACCACCGTCATCCCCGTCGACGGTGCCGCCGCGCCCGGCGGGGAGGGCTCCGGCGAGGCCGGAGCCGCGCCGTCCGACGCGGAGACGCGGGTGCTGCCCGCCGCCGGTCGCGCACTGGACGACGAGGACGCATCCGCCGACTCCGAGGACGGGGACGAGGCAGAGGCCGAGAACGGGGACGCCGAGACCGCGGCCGAGGCCGACGAGGCAGCGGATGCGGAGGCCGATGCCGACGACGAGGCCGAGGGCGCTACCGCGTCACCGCTGCGAACCGTCGGGCCCGTCGTCACCACCTCGCCCGCCGCCGACGAGTCGGAGACCACCGTGCTCCCCGTCGTGCAGCGCCCCAGCACCGCCGAGACCACCGCCTTCCCGGCGCAGAGCCGGCCGGCCGAGGAGACTCCCGCGGAGCCCGCCGACGATGCGGCGAGCGCTGACGACAACGCGGACGCGACCGCTGACGGCGACGAGCAGGATGCGGCCGACGAGCGCACCACCGTCGCGGACGACGAGGACGGCGCGGACAGTGCCGACGGGTCCGACAGCGCCGACGGAGCCGATAGTGCCGAGGAGGCCGAGGACGACGGCCCGTCGGTCGCCACCGCGGGCGCCGGGGTCGCGGGAGCCGCGGCCGTCGTCGCCGGCGCCGCCGCGCTCGCCGGCGACGAGGACGACAACACCGCAGAGGACGACAGCGCCGCGGAGGACGAGGCCGCCGACGACGGCGCGCGTTCGACCGAGAGCGACGACGAGCCTGAGCCCACTGCGGAGGGCGAAGCATCGGACGAGGCCGGTGACGAGGAGACCGCCACCGTCGAGGAGGGCGACGAGCCGGCCGCCGAGGACGAGGCGGCCGAGGACGACAGTGACGTCGACGACGCGGCCGTCGTCGAGGACGAGACGGCCGAGGCCGACGCGGACGAGGGCGTCACCGACGAGGCCGGCACGGACGAGGACGCCGCCGACGAGGAGGCCGCGTCGCCACTGCGGACCGTCGGACCGGTCGAGACCGAGGCGCCCGCGCCGGAGGCGACCACCGAGGACGAGACGGACCGGGCCACGACCGACGAGGCCGACACGACCGACGAGGCCGAGGATGCGGACGAGGCTGCGACGACGGCGATTCCGGCGGCTCCGCGGCCGGACCAGGCCACCATCGACACCGAGCAGAACGAGCTGCCGGACGCGACGCCCGCGACCGAGGCGATCCCGCTCGCGCCCCTTCCCGTGCCGGCGGCGACGGCCCCCGACCTCACGAAGCCCGCCCCCGACCTCACGAAGCCCGAGACGCCGCAGGAGAGCGCTGCGCGGCAGTCGCCCGAGTACTACGCGCCGCAGGGCGGGCAGGACGCCCCGGCGAAGGGCAAGCGCACGCTGTGGATCGTGGCGGCCGCGGTGGTGGCGGTCGTGGTGATCGTCGCGGCGATCGCGCTGCTGGTGCCCAAGTCGGGCTCCGGCTCCTCGAGCGATCCGCGGCAGCAGGCGGCGAATGCGACGACGTCGTTCATCGACGCCGTGGGCCGCGGCGACCTCGCCGCACTGCGCCAGCAGACGTGCGGCAACGCCAAGGCGTACTACGACGGGCTCAACGACGGCCAGTGGCAGCGCGTCTACGGCAACGCCAAGACCGACGGCCTGCTGCCCGAGCTCGACGGCCTGCAGGCCGTGGACGTGCGCGGCGACAAGGCCGAGGTCCAGGTCGAGGTGCACTACGCCAACAACCCGAGCGCGAAGGTGCGCAACACGCTCACGCTGGAGAAGGACGCGGACACCTGGAAGGTGTGCACCCGCGTCGGAGCACGATGAGCACCCCGTCGGAGGACCCCACGCTCCGCAACCCGAAGCCGGAGCCGCGGACGGCACCGTCGGAGCCCAAGCTCGCGTACTCCGAGGTGCCGGAACGCCCCACGCCCCGGACCGACCGGATCGCGCGCGGCGCGGGCCGCGTGACGCCGCCCCGGCGCACGGCGACCCCGCCGATGGCGGCGCCGCACCGGATGGCGCCGCGCCCGCACCCGACGCACGGCCCGCAGCCGCACCGTCCGCCCGCCCCGCAGGGCCGCGCGCCGCAGGCCCGGCCCCCGCAGGCTCCCCACCGACCCGCCGGGCTTGCGCAGGGCACACCGTCGAACCAGCCCGCCCCGCCCGCGCCGGATCCGGCCCCGAAACGCGCACGGCCGCTGCTCACCGGCCCGGAGTGGGCGGCGGCAGCGGCCATGATCGTGCTCGTGCTGGCGGTCCTCCTGGGACTGGCGCTGGCCTGAGCTACTAGCTATTTCGCGCTGATGGACTTGCCGGCGGAGTGCAGGTCGTTGCACGCCTCGACGACCCGCTCGGCCATGCCGGTCTCGGCCTTCTTCAGGTAGGAGCGGGGGTCGTAGGTCTTCTTGTTGCCGACCTCACCGTCGATCTTGAGGACCCCGTCGTAATTGGCGAACATGTGCCCCGCCACCGGACGGGTGAACGCGTACTGGGTGTCGGTGTCGACGTTCATCTTCACCACGCCGTAGCTCAGCGACTCCTCGATCTCGCTCTTCAGCGAGCCCGAACCGCCGTGGAAGACGAAATCGAAGGGCTTGCTGCCCGCGGGCAGGCCCAGCTTCTCCGAGGCGACGGTCTGGCCGTCGCGGAGGACCTCGGGCCGCAGCTTCACATTCCCCGGCTTGTACACACCGTGGACGTTGCCGAACGTCGCCGCGAGCAGGTAGCCCTCGGCCCCCAGCGCGTCGACGGTCTTCGCGAAGTCCTCGTTGCTGGTGAACAGCTTGTCGTTGATCTCGTTCTCGATGCCGTCCTCCTCGCCGCCGACCACGCCGATCTCGATCTCGAGGATGATCTTCGCGGCCTTCGACTTCGCCAGCAGTTCCTGCGCGATCTCGAGGTTCTCCTCCAGCGGCACGGCCGAGCCGTCCCACATGTGCGACTGGAACAGCGGGTTCTGGCCCTTGTCCACCCGCTCCTGCGAGATCGCCAGCAGCGGGCGCACGTAGGAATCGAGCTTGTCCTTCGGGCAGTGGTCGGTGTGCAGCGCGACGGTCACGTCGTACTGCGCCGCCACCACGTGCGCGAACTCCGCCAACGCGACCGCACCGACCACCATGTCCTTGACACCCAACCCGGAACCGAACTCGGCGCCGCCGGTGGAGAACTGGATGATCCCGTCACTGCCCGCATCGGCGAAACCCTTGATCGCCGCGTTGATCGTCTCGCTCGACGTGCAGTTGATCGCCGGATAGGCGTAACCGCCCTCCCGGGCGCGGTCCAGCATCTCCCGGTAGGCCTCGGGGGTGGCGATGGGCATGTCTGTCCTCCTGAGCGGTTCGGCGTTTCAGTGAAAGACTATCGCCCATGGAGCTCGCTGTTGGGCTGGTCGCCCTCGTCGCCACCGTTCTGGTGGTCAGTGCATTCTGTGACCGTCTCGGTCTCGCCGCGCCGTTGGTGCTGACGGTGGTCGGCATCGGGGTGTCGTTCATCCCCGCGGTGCCCGAGGTGCCGCTCAACCCGGACGTGGTGCTGCTCGGCCTGTTGCCGCCGCTGTTGTACGCGGCCGCGTCGAAGGCCTCGCTCGTCGACTTCAAGGAGAACATCCGGCCGATCGGGATGCTCTCGGTCGGGCTGGTGCTCTTCACGGCCGGCGCCGTCGGCGTGGTGGCGTCCTACCTGCTCGACATCCCGTTCGCCGCCGGGCTCGCGCTGGGCGCCATCGTCGGGCCGCCCGACGCGGTGGCCGCGACCGCGGTGGGCCGGCGCATCGGCCTGCCCCGCCGGGTGACGACGCTGCTCGAGGGCGAGTCGCTGTTCAACGACGCCACGTCGATCGTGCTGCTGCGGACCGCCATCGCGGCGGTCGCCGGCACCATCGGCTTCTGGCAGGTGCTGGGCTCGTTCGCGCTCAGCGCGGTGGGCGGCGTGGCCGTCGGTGTCCTCGCCGCCCTGCTCATCCGGTTCGCGCTGCGCCGACTGACGGACCCGGTGCTCACCACCGGCATCAGCCTGATCAGCCCCTGGATCGCCTACCTGCCCGCCGAGCACATCCACGCCTCGGGCGTCGTCGCGACGGTCGTCGCGGGGCTCATCGTCGCGTACCGGGCGCCCACCGACCAGACCGCGATCGGCCGGATGTCGGCGCGGATCAACTGGAGCACCATCCAGTTCCTATTGGAGAACGCCGTCTTCCTGCTCATCGGCCTGCAGATGCGGACGATCTTCGTGGGCGCGGACAACTCGCCGATCGGCTGGCCACTGATCATCACCACGTGCATCGCCGTGATGCTCACGGTGATCCTCGCGCGGATGGTGTGGTGTGCGCCGTCGGCCCTCATCGCGATCAAGGTGGACGACGCGGACGAGCGGCTCACCGCCGGCGAGACGACGGTGCTGTCCTGGGCCGGGATGCGCGGCGTGGTCACCCTCGCGGCCGCGTTCATCCTCCCGCTGGACTTCCCCGACCGCGAAGTGCTCGTCTTCGCCGCGATGGTCGTGGTGGCCGGCAGCCTCCTGATCCAGGGGTCGACGCTGCCCGCGCTCGCCAAGCTGCTCAAGGTGCAGGGGCCGAACGCCCGCACCGATGCGCTGCAGCAGGCCGTCGTCATGCGGGCCGCCCTCAACGCCGGCCTCGCGCGACTCGACGAGATCGCGGCGAGCACGGAGAACACCGTGCCCGCCACCGTGCTCGACGGGGTGCGGGAGCACACCATCAACCGCGAGCGCGCCTTCTGGGAGCGGCTCGGCCCGGACTCCGCGAACACCCCCGCCGCGCAACTGCGCGCGGTCCGGCTGCAGATGATCGACGCCGAGCGGGCGGAGGTGCTGCGGATGCGCGACGCCGGCCAGGGCGACCACGAGGTCCTCGAGCAGGTGCTGTCCAACTTCGACGTCGAGGAGGCGATGCTGGAGGTCTCGGCCGTCCGCAGCGAGCGCATCGCGGTGGCGGAGTTGCTCACCCCGCCGTGGGCGCAGGACGAATGTGACCATCTTCGCGTTTCGGACGATTTCGCCGACCCGGTGCCGCTCAGCGAGACCTGTCTCGAGTGCATCGCGGCGGGCCAGAACCCGGTCGCCCTGCGACTGTGCCTGACCTGCGGACACGTCGGCTGCTGCGACTCCTCCGAGGGCAAGCACGCGACGGTCCACCACGAGCTCACCAACCACCCGGTGATCCGCAGCTTCCAGCCGGGGGAGTCGTGGCGCTGGTGCTACATCGACGAACTCCTCAAATAGAGCCGGTATCCTGGCAGGCGTGCCTTTCAACGACCTGACTCTGGCCGCCTCGACCACCATGCAGGCGTTCGCCCTCAAGGACATCACCGATCCGGTGGCCGTCCTCAACGCCTTCGGCGGCATCGCCCTGGTGGGCCTGCTGCTGGTGGTGTTCATCGAATCCGGCGTGCTGTTCCCGGTGCTCCCGGGTGACTCGCTGCTGTTCGTCGCCGGCCTGCTGACCGCCGCCGGCACCGGTACCGCCGTCGGCGAGGCCACGTACACGGGCTCGGCGATGTCGCTGCCGGTGCTGCTGATCGCGACGCCCATCGCGGCGATCCTCGGCTCCCAGGTCGGCTATTTCATCGGCCGGTTCGGCGGCGAGAAGTTCTTCACGCCCGACGCACGCTTCCTCAAGACCAAGTACCTCGACGAGTCGCACGAGTTCTTCGAGAAGTACGGCCCCGCCACGCTGATCCTGGCCCGCTTCGTCCCGTTCGTGCGCACCTTCGCGCCGATCGCCGCCGGCGCCGCGAAGATGAGCTACGCCAAGTTCGTCATCTGGAACGCGATCGGCGCCGTCATCTGGGCCGACGGCATCCTGCTCCTGGGCGTGTGGCTCGGCAAGATCGACTGGGTCCGCACCAACATCGACAAGATCTTCATCGGCATCGTGCTGGTCTCGGTGCTGCCGATCGTGTGGGGCGTCGTCAAGAAGTACCTCGCGGGGCGGCGCGAAGCCGCCGCCGACACCGGCGCCTAGGCCCCGCCCGTGCTCGAATTCGTCCAGACCGCCGGGCCGGTGATGATCTGGCTCGTCGTGGCCGGGTTCGTGTTCTGCGAGTGCGCCTTCATCATCGGGCTGTTCCTGCCCGGCGATTCGCTGTTGCTCACCGCCGGCCTCGCCATGGCCACCACCGGCCACTCCGCGGCGTCGGTGTGGGGCCTCGCGCTGGCCGCGTTCCTCGCGGCGATCGCCGGTAACCACGTGGGCTACGGCATCGGCGTCAAGATGGGCGACCACGTGCTCGCCAAGCAGGACGGCCGCTATCTCAACGCGCACAACCTGCACCGGGTCAAGGAGCTGATGGACAAGCACGGCTTCTTCTCCGTGCTCATCGCCCGCTGGATCCCGTGGGTCCGCACGCTGTGCCCGTTGGTCGCCGGCGCGGTCGGCATGGACAAGCGGAAGTTCACCATCGCCTCGGTGCTCGGCTCGCTGATCTGGGCGCCGTTCCTGCTGCTGGTGGGCTACTACGCCTCGTCGGCGCTGCAGGACTACAAGTGGGTCCTCGACTGGGCGCTGCGCGGCATGATCGTCATGCTCGTCGCCGGCACCATCGTCGGGATCGTCGGCTACCGGCGCGAGATGCGCAAGCCGAACGTCACCGTCGACCTCGACGACTGACATGACCGTCCTCCAGACCCGCGACCTCTCGGTCGCCTACGCCGACCGCACCCTCTTCTCCGGCCTCGACCTCGTGATCGCGCCGGGCGACGTGGTGGGCCTCGTCGGCGCCAACGGCGCCGGGAAGTCGACGCTGCTCAAGCTGCTCGCCGGGGTGGGCGCGGACGGCGGGCCCGACGTCACCGGCACCGTCGACCTCTCCCCCGCCGACGCGGAGGTCGGGTACCTGGCGCAGGAGCACGAGCGCCGACCCGGCGAGACCGTCGCGCAGTTCGTCGCGCGGCGCACCGGCGTCGCGGCCGCGCAGGAGGCGATGGACGCGGCCGCTCTCGCCCTCGCCGACGATCCCGACACCGACCTCTACACGCCCGCCCTGGACCGGTGGCTCGCCCTCGGCGGCGCCGACCTGGAGCAACGCCTCGACGCGATCCTCGCCGACGTGGGGCTGGACCGCCCGGACGCGGAGATGACGGGGCTCTCCGGCGGGCAGGCGGCGCGCGCGGGCCTCGCGGCCGTGCTGGCCTCGCGGTACGACGTGCTGCTGCTCGACGAGCCCACCAACGACCTGGACCTCGCGGGCCTGGAGCTGCTGGAGCGCTTCGTCGCGGAGGCGGCGACCGCGATCGTCGTGGTCTCGCACGACCGGGAGTTCCTGGCGCGGACGGTGACCACCGTGGTGGAGCTGGACCTCGCGCAGCAGCAGATCGGCGTCTACGGCGGCGGTTACGAGGCCTACCTGGTGGAGCGGGAGGTCGCGCGGCGACATGCGCGCGAGGAGTACGACGAGTACGCCGGGAGGCTCTCCGACCTGCAGGATCGCGCGCAGATGCAGCGGAACTGGATGGAGCACGGCGTGCGCAACGCGCGCCGGAAGATGAAGAACGGCTCCGACCCGGACAAGGCCGGCCGCAAGGCGCGCCTCGAGTCGACGGAGAAGCAGGCGTCGAAGGCGCGGCAGACCGAGCGCGCGATCGAGCGGCTCGAGGTGGTCGCCGAGCCGCGCAAGGAGTGGGAGCTGCGGATGTCGATCCTCTCCGCTCCCCGCAGCGGCACGGTCGTGGTGACCGCGTCCGGCGCGTGCGTCACCTATCCCGGGCTGACCGTCGGGCCCGTGACCATGTCGGTCGAGTACGGCGACCGGATCCTGCTCACCGGCCCGAACGGCGCCGGCAAGTCGACGCTGCTGGGGCTGCTGCTCGGACGCCTGACGCCCTCCGCGGGGACGGTCACGCTCGGTGCCGGGGTCGAGGTCGGCGAGGTCGACCAGGCCCGCGGCCGCTTCCTCTCCGACGGTCCGCTGCTCGACGCCTTCTGCGCGGAAGTACCGGAGACGCCGCCCGCCGACGTGCGGACGCTGCTCGCGAAGTTCGGGCTGCGCGGGCACCACGTGCTGCGGCCCGCCTCATCGCTCTCCCCCGGTGAACGGACCCGCGCCGCGCTGGCGCTGCTCCAGGCCCGCGGCGTGAACCTGCTGGTCCTCGACGAGCCGACCAACCACCTCGACCTGCCCGCGATCGAGCAGCTCGAGGAGGCCGTCGAGTCCTTCGATGGCACCGTCATCCTGGTGACCCACGACCGCCGGATGCTCGACACCGTGCGCGCGACGCGCCGCTGGCGCATGGCCGACGGTGACCTGACCGAGGACTGAATCCGGTGCGGCGCTGCTGCGCGCCCTGTTCGTTCGGAGCGCTCTCGGATTCTGTCCGTTGCGGACACGATGTCCGTCGTGGACAGGATCCGAGAGTCACGCCGTCGCTCCCCACACCCGTTGTCGATCACCTGTGTGACCTCTTGCACATCTGTATAAGTCGACTTACAGTGAGGTCAGCCCACCGAGGAGACGTCATGCAGAAGATCGACCGCAACCGCGGCCTCAATCCCGAGACCGACTTCGTCGAGATCTCGCGGAACCTCGGGACGTACGACTTCCCGTGGGACATCACCCAGGCCCTGAGCTTCGCGCTGTTCCGCACCTACGCCGTGCCCAGCATCGGCCGTCTCCTGGCGGACACGGGCGAGTTCACCGAGCGGGTGCAGAAGCGCTACGACGACACGGCCCTGCTCCTCGAGGTGCCGCTGCTCAAGGGGTTCGCCAGCCCCGAGGGCAAGGCCGCCGTCCGGCGCATCAACCAGATGCACAAGATGTACGACATCTCCGACGACGACATGCGGTACGTGCTGTGCACCTTCGTGGTGGTGCCGATCCGGTGGAACGCCGACTACGGCTGGCGCGCGCTGACCGAGGCGGAGAACCTCGCGACGGTCCGCTACTACCAGACCCTCGGCAAGCACATGGCGATCCCGGACATCCCCGCCACCTACGACGAGTTCGCCGACTACATGGACCGCTACGAGGCCGAGCACTTCGCCTTCGACGAGGGCGCCCGGCGCGTCGCCGACTCCACCCTCGAGCTGCTCAAGAGCTTCTACATCGCGCCCGTGCGCCCAGCGATCGGCGTCTTCAGCCGCGCCCTCATGGACCCGCCGCTGCTCGCCGCGTTCCACTACGACGATCCGGGGCCCGTCGTGCGCCGCCTCTCCGTCGGGGCGATGAAGCTCCGCGCCCGGCTCCTCGCGGTCCTGCCGTCCCGGCGCCGCCCCGCGCTGGTGCAGAACAACCACCGGATCCGCAGCTACCCGAAGGGCTTCCGCACCGAGGGCCTCGGCACGTTCGCGCCCGGCTGCCCGGTGCACCGGGGCGCCGCGGCCGACGCCCCGACCCTCGAAGCGCGCTAGCCGCGCTCAGCCCTCCCCACCCAGCACGTGGCGGCGGAGCTCCGGGATCACGACGTCCCACGTCGCGGGCGGCGGGATCTCGTGGCCGGCGCCGTGCAGCACCACGAGGCGCGCGCCCGGGATCAGCCGCGCCAACGCCTCGCCGTGCGGCAGCGGGAACAGCGGGTCGTCGGCGCTGTGGATCACCAGCGTCGGTGCGACGATCGCCGCGGGGTCGACGGGCGGCGCCGGTTCCGCGAGGAAGTGGTTGTTCAGCGACGACTCCATCGTCCGCGTGCGGCGCACCTCGCGGGTCGCGATCGCCCGCGTCCGCTCCTCGTCGAGCCCCGCGGGCCCCGCGTAGGGCCGCTCGACGTCGACCCGGTAGTCGATGACCGCCGCCTCGTCGGACCAGTCGACCTCGGGCGGCGGCTCCGTGAAGGTCGCCGCCACGGCGGGGGTCGGGCCGGGCAGCGGGCCGGGATCGCCGCCCGCGGGGCTGGATTCGATCAGCGTCAGCGACAGCACTCGGGCGGGCGAGCCGACCGCCAGCGTCTGCCCGATCCCGGCGCCCATCGACATCCCGACGACGTGCGCGGCGCCGACGCCGAGGGCGTCGAGGATCCGCAGCGGGTCGGCCGCGAGGTCGGCGCCGGTGTAGGTGGGGGCGCCGGGCGGCGAGGTCGACGATTCGCCGCTGTCGCGGTGGTCGTAGCGGATCACCCGCAGGTCGTCGCCCGCGAGCCGCGCGCAGAACTCGGGCGTCCACCAGTCCATGGATTGCCCTCCGCCGGCGACGAGCAGCACCGTCGGACCGCCGGAGCGCCCGATGACGTCCACCGCGAGCGCGGCACCGTCGACCTCGATGACCTGCGTGGCGGCCTCCTGGGTCTCGGGGCCCGGCTCACTGTCGCGCGAGCGCTGCCGCGGCCTCCATCGCCATCCAACCACCGACCTGCACGGACAGGTCGCGTTCGGGCGTCTCGCTGGAGCGGACGGTGCCGCCGGTGAAGTACGCGGGCGCGTCGGTGCTGCCGGGGATGCGGGCGTCGCGGGTCCAGTCCGCGGAGAACAGCACGCGGCCGTCGAGCTCCCGCGTGCCGTGCCAGGCCGCCTCGGCGGAGGCGAAGACGATCTCCGACGCCAGGGTGCGCGCGTCCTCCGCGTCGGGACCGCGCAGGGCGCGGGCCGCAACAGCGAGGTACCGGATGAGGATGCCGTTGAACAGGCCGCCGTCGCCTCCGTCCCCGCCGGTGATGACGGCGCCGTCGGTCATGTGCTCGGCGACCGCGGCGATGAGGCCCGCGGCGCGGACCGCGTGCGTGGGCGCCAGGTCCGAGGAGAGCTCCGCGTCCAGGCCGATGGTGACGCCCTGGTTGTAGGAGTACTTCTCCGGATAGATCTTCCCGACGTCGGGGCTGTCGTAGTCGCCGTCGACACCGTCGTTGATGAGGCCCGTCTCCAGGTCCAGCAGGCGCCGGTACAGCCAGTCGGAGGTCTCCTCCGCGCGCTCGAAGCGGCCCATCCGGGCGAGGAAGATGCCGGCCGGGCCGTTGGCGGGCGCGTTGAGGAACAGGCCCTTGGTCCGCCAGGTGATGCCGCCGCCGGCGTCGGGCACCCAGGCGTCGTAGAGGGTGTCGCGCAGCACGCGCAGCCGTCGCGCCGAGTTCAGGCCCGCGTGCCGCTGCGCCCGCTCCAGCGCGAGCCCCATCCACGCCATGTCGTCGTTGTAGGAGTTGGTGACGCGGAACAGGTTCCGCACGCGGTGGCCGCGCGCGATGCGCAGCACCAGCTTCCGGGTCGACGGTGCGCCGTCCCGGACGTAGGCGTCGACCGCCACGTCGAGCAGGTGGGCCTGCCACCAGTAGTTCCAACTGACGAACAGCGAGTCGCGCCGGGTGGCGGGGTACGCGGGCGTGCCGAGCAGGGTGCCGGGGATGCCCCACACCGGTTTCAGGTGCCGCTCCACGACCGCGGCCTGCGCCGCGGCCGCGCGCTGATTCCACTCGACCGAACTCATGATGACATCACATCACGGGTCACCGACGAGTGCACGTCGCCGCAGGTCAGCGCACGGTCACCAGGCGGCGTCGAGGTCCGCGTGCTCGCGGACCCAGGCGTGCATGGCGATCCCGGCGGCCACGCCGACGTTGATCGACCGGGTCGAGCCGAACTGGGCGATCGACACCGTCGTACCCGCGACGTGCCGCGCGCCGCCGGAGACGCCCGGCCCCTCCTGCCCGAACAGGAGCAGGCACCGTCGGGGCAGGGAGGCGCGCTCGAGCGGCACGGAGCCCGGCAGGTTGTCGACGGCGACGATCGGCAGGTCGCGCTCCGCGCACCACGCGGCCAGCGCGTCCGTGTCCTCGTGGTGGTGCAGGTGCTGGTAGCGGTCGGTGACCATGGCGCCGCGCCGGTTCCAGCGGCGCCGCCCGACGATGTGCACGGCCCGCGCGCCGAAGGCGTTCGCGGTGCGCACGACGGTGCCGATGTTGGCGTCGTGGCCCAGGTTCTCGATGGCCACCTCGAAGGGGTGCCGGCGGGCGTCCAGGTCGGCGACGATCGCCTCGCGCGTCCAGTACCGGTAGGCGTCGACGACGTTGCGCCGGTCGCCCTCCGCGAGCAGGTGGGGGTCGTACCGGGGGTCGGTCGGAGCCGGGACGCCCGGATTCTCCGCAGCCCACGGACCCAGCCCGACGGTGTGCGGTCCGGGCAGGCCCGTCACCCACTCGGTCGGCCCGAGCTGCTCGTCCGGGCCGCCCTCGGCGTCGGACGGGTCGGTCACAGCCCCAGGTCGGCGAGGCCGAGCACCGAGCGGTACTCGAGGCCCTCGGCGGCGATGACGTCGGCGGCGCCGGTCGCGCGGTCCACGACGGTCGCGACGCCGATGACCTCGGCGCCGATGTCGCGCAGCGCGCGGACGGCGGTGAGCGGCGAGTTGCCGGTGGTCGTGGTGTCCTCGACGACGAGGACGCGCTTGCCGACCACGTCGGGGCCCTCGACCTGGCGCTGCATGCCGTGCGCCTTGGCGGCCTTGCGGACGACGAAGGCGTCGATCGGCCGGCCGGCGGCGTGCATGACGGCGGTGGCGACGGGGTCGGCGCCGAGGGTGAGGCCACCGACGGCCGTGAAGTCCCAGTCGGCGGTGAGCTCGCGCAGCAGCGCGCCGATCAGTGGGGAGGCCTCGTGGTGCAGCGTCGCGCGGCGCAGGTCGACGTAGTAGTCCGCCTCGCGGCCGCTGGAGAGCGTGACCTTGCCGTGCACGACGGCCAGCTCACGCACGAGCTCGGCGAGCCGGGCCTTGGCGGCCGGGTCGAGAGGTGCGGTCACCGGCCGGACTCCTTGCCCGAGCGGACGGGCACGGGCTGGCCCGGATCGCGGGGGCCGCCCGACGTGACGACGCGGGCGTGGCCCTCCGGCGGGAGGACGCGCAGCAGGTCGCCGAAGCGGCGCACGGCCTCGAGCGCCTCGTCGAGGTCATCCGGGTCGTCGGTCGCGGCCATGGACGCCACGGTCCACTCGCCTTCGTTCCACAGCGACTCGATGTAGTCGGGCACCTGCTCGGCGAACGTGATCATCCGGCGATCGGCGACGCGGCGCGCTACCTCGGCGTTGTTCGTGTACAGCACGCGCGGCCCCAGGGCGCCGAGCGGCTCCATACCGGGCTCCGCGGGGGCGGGGCGGCCCTCGGCCCGCAGGTCCAACAGCGCGCCGGACGCGGCACCGCGGCTGACCGCCACGATCGTCGCGGCCTCCTGCAGGTCGAAGACGTAGGCGGCGGCCCCGAAGTAGGCGCCGTGGGCCACGTCGACGATCGCGGGGTCACCGGGGACGGCCATGCCGCCGCGGTGGAATTCGTCGTGCAGCGACGGGTCGGCCGCGCTGTAGACGAACTCGCGCTGCGCGGCCCAGTCGGCGCGCTCGGAGTTCACGGCGGGCGAGTGGTTGCGCTCATACCAGATGAGCGCGGCGGCCAGCGCCGCGCAGACCACCGCGAGGATCAGGAACACTACGTACGACATCGCCACCTACACTAGCGCGTCGACCGGGGAGTTCACCCGACAGACGGGCTTCCGGCGACCGAGATCTGACCGGCGTAGATCGCGAGCGCCGACTTGCCGTCCGCGCTCACCTGGATCATGACCACGTCGCCGACCTCGAGATCGGACAGCGTGCTGCCGTGCGTCGTGGTCACCTGGGTGGTGGGGTCGGTGCGCAGGACGACGGTGCCGCCGTCGGGCGCCGAGCGCACGGTGATCGCGGCGTCGCCGACGGAGATGACCGCGCCGATGACCTCGCGGCCGGGCGTGATGGCGACGCTGCGCTGGTCGTTGACGGAGACGCCGGCGGACTGGGCGGCGGGGAGGACGCGGCGCGCGCTGCCGAGGTCGGCGGACAGATGCAGCGCGTAGGCGATGCCCGCACCGACGACGCCGATGCCCAGGAGGCACAGGACGACGGCGGGCCAGGGGCCGCGGGAGCGTGCGTCACCACCCACGGCGACCACCTCCTCGCGTCCGTTCGTCACTTCATCGTGCGCCTCGTCGAGCGCGCCCTGCGCGAAACTATTCGTCGTGTCTGAGACGGGCCTGTGAATGTGGCGGGCCAATGTCTATGCACCCCGCTAACGTTGTCGGCGTGGGACGACTGTGGCCGCCGCGCGCCCTCACCGATGGTGAGGCGCCGGACGCGCGGTTCACCCTGGCGAACGAGCGCACCTTCCTCGCGTGGATCCGCACGTCGCTGGGGCTGGTCGCCGCCGCGGTCGGCCTGGAGGCCTTCGCACCGCACGTCGTGCCTGAGCCCGTCCGCACGCCGCTCGTCGTGGCGCTGCTCCTCGTCGCGGCCGCGCTGGCGGGCTACGCCTTCGTCCGCTGGCTGGCAGTGGAGGGCGCGCTGCGCACCCATCGCGAGCTGCGCGGCACCCCGGCGACACTGGTCCTCGCCGCCCTGATCGTGCTCGCCGGTGCCGTCCTCGCCGTCTCGCTGCTGGTGACGTGAGCGCACCGTCGACCCAGGCGGCGGAGCGGACGTGGCTGGCGCGCGTGCGCACCGCCGTCGCGCTGGTCCTGACCTGCGCGATCGTCGCGCGGGCCGTGCCCACCCTGCCCGCGGCGACCACGTGTCTCGTCGTGTCCGTCGCCGCCGTCGTGACCCTGCGGACGCGGCCGCCGCTGTCGCACCTCGTGCTCGCGGGAGGTGTGGTCGCGCTCGCGGTGGTCGGGTTCGTCGGCGCCTGACCGTCGTCGAGTAGCGGCGCGGCACCTCGCGCTGACCGAAACCGCGCTCGAACTCGGCCACGATGGAAATACTTCGCCCAGACCGCGCTCGAGCCCGGTTTCAGAAATCACACGGCGTCGCGGACCCGGATCCCGACGGTGCCGCCGGCGCCCCGTCGGAGCTTGGACCCGGTGACGGTGAGCCAGCCGAGGACGCCGTACTTCTTGGCGATCTTCGACCCGGCCTCGCCGCCGTCGATGACCTCGCCGGTGCCGGCGACCTCGGGGCCGGTGGTCTTCTTGCCGCGGGCGTCGCAGGCCTGGACCAGCACCGACGGGTTGCGCCGCAGCCGCTTGACCTTCCACGAGTCGGCGACGGTCCACACCACGAGGTCGGCGCCGTCGCGGACGGCCCAGATCGGCGTGGCGACGGGGGTGCCGTCCTTGCGGAAGGTGGTCAGCAGGACGTACTTGGCATCGGCGACGTCAGCGACGGTGGTCATGCACCCAGCGTAACCGGGTAGGACGCGGGCACGCTGCGGGCGATCCAGCCCGCGATCGCGGCGCTGACCTCGGCGGGCTTCTCCTCGCCCGTCCAATGCCCGGAGTCGACGATCACCTCGGTGAGGTCGGTGCACGCGGCGCGCATCGGCTCGGCCAACCGCGTCCCGACGGTGTCGAGCGTCGCGTCGTAGCGGCCGTGCAGGAAGAGGGCCGGCTTGTCGATGCGGCCGCCGTTCAGCTCGGTCTTCGCGTACTCCGCGTCCGCCGGGGTGTTGACGTACCAGGAGTTGGGGCCGGCCATCCCGTTCCGCTCGAAGGCCGCGACGTAGACGGCGTGGTCCTCGGGCGTGAGCACCGCCGGGTCCAGCGGCAGCTGCGGAACCGGGCCGCCGCCGAACCAGCCGCCGTTGCGGGTGACCACCGCGGTGGGCGCGGGGCCGTCGAGGTGCCGCGGGTCGCCGCTGCGGAACAGCGCGGCGACGAGGCCCGGCAGGTCGCTCTCGAACTGGGCCGTCGCCTCCTCGAAGGACTTGAGGTAGTGCACCTGGTAGTCCCATTGGCCGTACGGGTACTCGTCCGCGGGGTACTTCTCGCGGTCGATGAGGTCGAAGGGCGTGGGCCCGCTCGACGGGAAGTGCGGCACGTTGAGCGAGGCCACGGCGTCGACGACCTCGGGGTGGTGGGTCGCGATGTTCCACACCACGGGCCCGCCCCAGTCGTGCCCGATCCAGATCGCGGAGTCGCGACCGAGCGCGGCGAGCAGCTCCAGCATGTCGGTGACCGCCTCCTCCCGGCGGTAGGCGTCCTTCTCGGGGTGCACCGTCGACTGGCCGTAGCCGCGCATGTCGGGCGCGACGCACCGGAAGCCGAGGGCACCGAGGGCGCGCAGCTGGTGCCGCCAGGTGTAGCCGAGCTCGGGCCAGCCGTGCACGAAGACGAGCAGCGGACCGTCGGCGGGGCCCGAGGCGAGGTAGGCGGTGGTGTGGCGCTCGGTCGCGGCGATGTGCGGCGTCAGGGTCATGCCTCCACCCTGACACGCGGCGCGCACCCTTGCCCGCGCGCGGCCCACGGCCCAGTATCGATGCATGCCCCACGTGATCGTCCAGAACTGCTGCAACGACGCGTCGTGCGTCCCCGAGTGCCCCGTCGATTGCATCCACCCCACGCCCGACGAGCCCGACTACGCGACGGCGGAGATGCTCTACATCGACCCGGACGTGTGCATCGACTGCGGCGCCTGTATCGACGCCTGCCCCGTCTCTGCGATCACGACGGATTACGAGCTGACCGCGGAGATGGCCCCGTTCGAGACGATGAACGCGGATTACTACGAGGCCGTGGGCTCGTCCGCGGACCGCGACCATCCGTTCACCGACCCGCGGATCGGCCGCAAGCGCCCGGCGTCGGACGCCGAGACGCTGAGCGTCGCCGTTGTCGGCGCGGGGGCCGCGGGGCACTACGTGGTGAGCGAGCTGCAGCACCGCATCGACGTCCGCGCGACGATCGACGTCTACGAGCGGCTCCCCGAGACCGGCGGGCTGGTGCGCTTCGGGGTGGCCCCCGATCACGCCGACACCAAGAAGGTCCAGGAGCAGTTCGCGAAGTCCCGCAAGGCCGCCGGCGTCACGACGCACCTGGGGGTGCGGATCGGCGAGGACGTCCCGCACGAGGATCTGGCGCGTGCACATCACGCCGTCGTCTACGCCGTGGGCTCGCTGCACGGCCGCGAGCTGGGCCTGCCGGGCGCCGACCTGCCCGGCGTGACCGCCGCCGCCGACTTCGTGGCCTGGTACAACGGCCACCCCGATTTCGCCGGGCTCGCCCCCGATCTCACGCACGAACGGGTCGTCGTGCTGGGCAACGGCAACGTCGCGCTCGACGTCGCGCGGATCCTCACCGCCGACCCCGAGACCTTCGTCGGCACCGACCTGACCGATGAGGCCCTGGCCGCGCTCCGGGATTCGCAGGTGCGGGAGGTCGTGATCCTCGCCCGACGGGGCCCGGGGCACGCAGCCTTCACCGCGCCGGAGCTGGTGGGGTTGGCCCGCACGGTGCCCGTGGTGGTTGAGCCCGCTGATCTGGACGACGCCGGCGACGAGCCCGCCGACGAGCAGGCCCGCTTCTACCGCGCGCAGAAACTCGCCCTGCTGCAGGCGCTTCCGGCGGCGGACTCCGCCCCGGAGGGCCGGCGGGTGGTGCTGCGGTTCGGTACGCCGCCCACCGGCATCACCGCGTCGGGCGGCGGACTGACCGTCGCCTTCGACGACCACGGCGCACCGTCGGAGCTGGCGTGCGGCCTGGTCCTGCCGTCGATCGGGCTGCGGGGCACGTCGGTCCCGGGCGTGCCCTACGACGAGGCGACGGGCACCATCCCGAACGCCGACGGGCGCGTCCTCGGGCCCGACGGTGCCGTCCTCCCCGGCGTGTACGTGGCCGGGTGGTGCAAGCGCGGCCCGACGGGCGTCATCGGCACGAACCGGTTCGACGCCCGCGGCACCGTCGACGCCCTGGTGGCGGACTTCCACGCCGGAGCGCTCGCGGGGCCGCCCGCATAGCCGCGAGACGACGAAGGGCGGGCGCGACCGTGTGGTCGCGCCCGCCCTCCTGTGTGGGACGAATCAGCCGACGATGAGCCGGTCGCCGTCGTCGCTGACGGTGACCTTCACCGTGTCGCCGTCGCGGACGTCGCCCGCGAGCAGCGCCTTGGCGAGCTGGTCGCCGATGGCCTGCTGCACCAGGCGGCGCAGCGGCCGGGCGCCGTAGAGCGGGTCGAAACCGCGCTCCGCGAGCCAACCCTTGGCCTCGTCGGAGACCTCGAGCTCCAGCCGACGCTGGGACAGCCGCTTGCGCAGCTGGTCCAGCTGAATGTCGACGATGCCGGTCAGCTGGTCCGAGCTCAGCGAGTCGAAGATCAGCACGTCGTCGAGCCGGTTGATGAACTCCGGCTTGAACTTCGCGCGGACCGCGGCCATCACCTGCTCGGGCGTGCCGCCCGCGCCGAGGTTCGACGTGAGGATCAGGATCGTGTTGCGGAAGTCCACCGTGCGGCCCTGGCCGTCGGTGAGCCGGCCCTCGTCGAGCACCTGCAGCAGCACGTCGAAGACGTCCGGGTGCGCCTTCTCGACCTCGTCGAACAGCACCACCGTGTAGGGGCGGCGCCGCACGGCCTCGGTCAGCTGGCCGCCGGCCTCGTAGCCGACGTACCCGGGGGGCGCGCCGACCAGCCGTGCGACGGAGTGCTTCTCGCCGTACTCGGACATGTCGATGCGGACCATGGCGCGCTCGTCGTCGAAGAGGAACTCGGCGAGCCCCTTGGCCAGCTCGGTCTTGCCCACGCCCGTCGGTCCGAGGAACAGGAACGAGCCGGTGGGCCGGTTCGGGTCCGCGACGCCGGCGCGGGTGCGGCGCACCGCATCCGAGACGGCGGTGACCGCGGCCTCCTGGCCGATCACGCGCTTGCCGATCTCCGACTCCATGCGCAGCAGCTTCGCCGTCTCGCCCTCGAGCATGCGGCCGGCGGGAACGCCGGTCCAGGCGGAGACCACGTCGGCCACGTCGTCGGGGCCGACCTCCTCCTTGAGCATGACCTCGCCGTCGGAGGCGGCGCCCGAGGAGGCGACGGCCTCGTCGAGCTGCTTCTCCAGCGCGGGGATCTGGCCGTAGCGCAGCTCGGCGGCGCGGCCGAGGTCGCCGTCGCGTTCGGCGCGCTCCGACTCGCCCTTCAGCGTCTCGAGCTGCTCCTTGAGCGAGCGCACCGAATCGATGGCACCCTTCTCGTTCTGCCACCGCGAGGTGAGCTGAGCCAGCTTCTCCTTGTGATCGGCGAGCTCGCCGCGCAGCTTCTCCAGGCGGTCCTTCGACGCGTCGTCGGACTCCTTGGACAGCGCCATCTCCTCGATCTCGAGGCGGCGGACCAGCCGCTCCTCGGCGTCGATCTCCTCGGGGCGCGAGTCGATCTCCATCCGCAGGCGCGAGGCGGCCTCGTCGACGAGGTCGATCGCCTTGTCGGGCAGGAACCGGCTCGTGATGTAACGGTCGGAGAGGGACGCGGCGGCGACCAGCGCGGAGTCGGTGATGCGCACGCCGTGGTGCACCTCGTAACGCTCCTTGAGGCCGCGCAGGATGCCGACGGTGTCCTCGACCGACGGCTCCCCCACCAGCACCTGCTGGAAGCGCCGCTCGAGCGCGGCGTCCTTCTCGATGTACTGGCGGTACTCGTCGAGCGTGGTGGCGCCGACGAGCCGCAGCTCGCCGCGGGCCAGCATCGGCTTGATCATGTTGCCCGCGTCCATGGCGGAGTCGCCGGTGGCGCCGGCGCCCACGATGGTGTGCAGCTCGTCGATGAAGGTGATGATCTGGCCGGAGCTGGCCTTGATCTCGTCGAGCACGGCCTTGAGCCGCTCCTCGAACTCGCCGCGGTACTTGGCGCCCGCGACCATCGAGCCGAGGTCGAGCGAGATCACCGTCTTGCCGCGCAGCGACTCGGGCACGTCGCCCGTGACCACGCGCTGGGCCAGGCCCTCGACGATGGCGGTCTTGCCGACGCCCGGCTCGCCGATGAGCACCGGGTTGTTCTTGGTGCGGCGGGACAGCACCTGCACGACGCGACGGATCTCGTTGTCGCGCCCGATGACCGGGTCGAGCTTGCCCTCGCGGGCACGCGCCGTCAGGTCGGTCGAGTACTTCTCGAGCGCCTGGTACTGACCCTCGGGGTCCTGCGAGGTGACCTTCGCGCTGCCGCGGACGGCCGTGAAGGCCTCGCGGATCTCCTGCGGGGTCGCACCGGCGGAAGTGAGCACCTGCGCGGCCTCACCGCCCGCCTCCGCGAGCCCGTAGAGCACGTGCTCGGTGGAGACGAACTGGTCGCCCATCTCGGTGGCGAGCTTCTGCGCCGCGCTGACCGACGCGATCGACTCGCGGCTCAGCTGCGGCGTGGTGGTGGAACCGCTGGCCTTCGGCTTGCGGTCCACGATCTCCTGCGCGCGGTTGCGCACGGTGACGGGATCCACGCCCACCGCCTTGAGCAGCGGCGCGGCGATCCCGTCGGTCTGGTCGAGCAGCGCCACCAGCAGGTGCGCCGGAGAGATCTCCGGGTTCCCCGCGGCGGACGCCGCCTGCAGAGCCGAGGTCAGCGCGGCCTGCGTCTTGGTGGTGGGCTGGAACGAATCCACTTCTGGTGACCTCCTGGGTCGTCTCGAACACGGTCGTGCACCCTGAGCCTTATCCACTCAAGTATGCCTTCTGTTGTTCTCAACGCACAGAACCTTGAGTCTGTTCCACTCAACCCGCAGATTCCGAGTGACCCATCACACAGGTCCGACAGTCGCGTTGAAACATCACCGTGAGAATCCGGAGATCGGCAGGGTTTCGCACGCGCAACGGCGCGATGCGCGGAGATCTTTCAATTACGCCAGCGCCGCGACACGCTCCGCGAGCTTCTGGTGCGCGGCGGCGTCGGGGTGGCCGTCGCTACTGGTGCCGTAGACCCAGCCCTCGCTGAGCGGGGAGATGACGGAGATCGACGGATCGACCGCGCGGGCGGCGCCGACGATCGCGGACTCGGTGGCGCGAGCGTTCGGGCCGCTGCCGTGCACCGACGGGAAGACCGTGATCAGCGCGACCTTGGCGTTCGGCGCCTGCGATCGCACCGTCGAGACGACCTGCCGCACCTGACCGTCGATCGCGGCGGTCGAGGCGCCCACGTCGTTGGACCCGGCCTGCACCACGACGAGCGCCGGATCGCGCTCCGGGAGCTTCGCCGCGCGGGTCAACCCGGCGATGGCGCCGTCGTTGTAGCCGGCGCCGCTGCGGGCGCTGAGGTACACCGACCGACCGGCGATGGCGCTGATCATCCGCGGGTAGGCGACGACGCCCTCGACCTCGTAGCCGGTCGAGATCGACGCCCCGATCACGACGATGGGCCGGGAGTCCGCGGTGCGCACGACGGTGCCCGGGTCAGCGGCGACGCCGCCGGCGGACACCCCGCCCGCCGACGCGATCACGACGGCTCCGATTCCGACCATTGCACCGAAACGCGACACGCTCATGCCGACATCTTGACACAACAGGTGTCACATGCATAACTTCCGCGACTTTCTTCACACAAGTCTCGTGCGCACCGCTCCCTCAGTGTCAGGACCGGCGATCCGTCCACCCGCCACCCGGGCGTATCGGGTGCGGATGACCTCCCGCACCCGAAATGCGCCAGCGCCCCCGGCATGCCGGGGGCGCTGGGGTGAAAGAGGTGCGGGAAGCCATCCGCACCCGGCTCGAGTCAGACCAGGCCGGAGACGCGCTCGGCGATCCGCAGGTGCGCGGCGGAACCGGGGTGGCCGTCCTCCGAGGAGGTGTAGTTCCAACCCTCGCTGAGCGGGGAGATCACGACGACGCTCGGGTCGACGGACCGGGCCGCGCCGATGATCGCGGCGTCCGTGGTGCGCGCCGCATCGCCGCTGTGGATCGACGGGAACACCGTGACCACGGCGATCTTCGCGCCGGGCGCCTGCTGGCGCACCGTCGAGACGACCTGCCGCACCTGGCCCGCGACGAGGGCCGGCGGCGCGCCGACGTCGTTGGTGCCCGCCTGGAGCACGACCAGCGACGGGTTCTGCGCGGGCAGGTTCGCGGCGCGGGTGAGGCGCGCGATGGAGCCGTCGGCGTAGCCGGCGCCCACGCGGGAGCTGACCTGGACCGGGCGGCCGGAGATCGCGGCGACGCGGCGCGGGTAGGCCTGCGCGGACGAGACCTCCTTGCCCGAGGAGACGGAGGCGCCGATCACGACGACGGGGCGCCTGTCGGTGGAACCGCCCCGGACCGCGGCGGGCTTCGCCGCAGCCGCCTTCGTGGCGGGCTTCGCCTCCACGGCCTTCCCGGAGACGGGCTTGGCCACCGGCTTCGCGGCCACGGGCCGGACGACGGCCCGGGGCACGACGACCGGCTTCACGCGCTGCACCGCCGCCGACGCGGCGGGAGCATCGGCGATCTGCCCGGTATCGGCGGAGGCGGCCCCGGCGGCGATCGGCGCGAGGGCGATGCCCGCTCCGAACGCGATGCCGTATCCGATGCGGCGCGCGCGGCGGCTGACTCGCACAACGATCATGGCGGTGGAACCCTCTCTTCGAGCTCGTCGATCCCCTCGGCACGATGTGCGCGCCCGGGAGAAAGATACTCGACGGCCCGGTTCGGCGCAGCACCGGGCGCGCCGTCCGCGCGGCGACGTGACGAACGCAAAGCCGCAGGTAGGATGGGCCCGTCAACGCAGGGTTCGGAAGGCAGGAGCGGAGCGGCAGTGGGTGCGCATGCACGGCACGGTCTGGCGCAGATCGCGGCCGATCTCCGGCCGGTGGCGGACGACTTCACCAAGGGGCTCTTCGCGCGCCTCTTCGCGATGGATCCGTCCCTGCGCGACCTCTTCCCGGCCAACATGTCGGGGCACCGCGCGACGTTCATGCGCGTGCTCGACCATGTCTTCACCTCGATCCCGAAGACCGAGGGGCACGACGAGCTGATCGAGTTCCTCGCGCAGCTCGGCCGCGATCACCGCAAGTACGGGCTCACCGAGGCGCACTACGCGACGATGTCGGCGGCGCTCATCGCGGAGGTGCACGCCGTCTACAAGCCGCACGGCGGGCTCGACGAGGAGGACGCCGCGGTGCTCGAGCAGGGCGTGCAGCTGCTCACCGGCGTGATGCGCGGGGGCGCGCACTCCGATCCGACGCCCGCCCGCCGCACGGCGCGGGTGGCGGAGGTCCTGCGCCCGCACCCGGGCCTGTCCGTGGTGCGGCTCGTCGCCGACGAGCCGCTGCTCTTCCGCCCCGGCCAGTACGTGGAGACGCAGATCCCGCAGGTGCCTCGCGTGTGGCGCCCGCTATCGCTGGCGATGCCGCCGAACACGCAGGGGCAGCTGGAGTTCCACGTCCGCGCGGTGCCGGGCGGCTACCTCTCCAGCACCGTCTTCGGCGAGACCCGGCCGGGCGATGTGTGGCAGTTCGGGCAGGTCCACGGGCTCCTCCGGCCCGACGGTGACCGCCCCGTCACGATGATCGCCGGGGGCACCGGCCTCGCGCCGATGAAGTCCATGCTGCTCGCGATGGCCATGAACGCGGACAACCCCGACGTGCACCTCCTGGTGGGGGCGCGATCGCCGGGGCTGCTCTACGACTCGGATTCGCTGGCGCCGCTGGCGGCGACGAATCCGTGGCTCAAGGTGACGCAGGTGACGGACGCGCGGCGGGATCCGTGGTGGCTCAAGCATCCCGCCACCGCCTACCGCGCGCTGCCGTTGCGGCACGGCTCGCTGGTGGATGCGATGGACGGCCTGGATCTCACCGGCCACCGGGTGCTCATCGCCGGCCCGAAGGGCCTCCTGCGTGCGGCGAGCGAGAAGGCCGCGGCGCGGGGCGCCGCACCGGAGGATGTGGTGCACGACCCGCTGTGAGCGGATCGGGGCGGTCGGCGCCGCTCGGCGACGGCTCAGGACATGCGACGGCCCCGGGGTCGTCTGACTCCCGGGGCCGTGGCGACGCCATCTGCTCAGCTCTGGCGGCGACTGCGCGGCTGCCAGACCACCATGGCGGAGGACTTCGGCACATGCACGAGTTCGCCTCCGCGGCGGACGTTCTCGACCTGCGCGGTGAGCTCCTCGACGCGCCGCTGCAGGGCGTCGACCTGATTGGTCAGGTCGATGATCCGCTTGATCCCGGCGAGGTTCACGCCCTCGTCCTGCGAGAGGCGCTGCACCTCCCGGAGCAGGTCGACATCGCGCGAGGAGTAGCGCCGGCCCCCGCCCGCCGACCGCTCGGGCGTCACGAGCCCGAGGCGGTCGTACGTGCGGAGGGTCTGCGCGTGCATCCCCGCGAGCTGCGCAGCCACCGAGATCATGAACACGTGGGCGTCCGGATCGTCGGGGAACTGCTGATCGACGTTCATCACTACGCCCCCGCGGCACTTCCTGCGCCGGCCCATCCGCCCCGCGGGTCGAAGCCCCCGGCACGCTCGGCCTCCGCGTAGTCCCGTAGCGCCTGCTGCGCCCGCTCGTTCAGCGACGGCGGGACCGCGACCTGCACCTTGACGAGCAGGTCGCCGTGGCCGCCGGCCCGCTTCGGCACGCCACGGCCGCGCACCCGGAGGGTACGGCCGTCGGTGGTGCCGGCCGGGATCTTCACGCCCACCGGCTGTCCCAGCGTGGGGACGGTGACGGTGGCGCCCAGCGCCAGCTCCGCGAAGCTCACTGGCAGCGTGACGAGCAGGTCGTCACCGTTGCGGGTGAAGACCTCGTCGGCGCTGACGTGGACCGTGACGAACAGGTCGCCCGAGGGCGCCCCGCGCATCCCGGCCTGCCCCTGGCCGGCCAGGCGGATGCGCTGGCCGTCCTTGACGCCGGGCGGGATCTTCACGTTCACCGTGCGGGTGCGCACGGTGACGCCGGTGCCGTTGCAGTCCGTGCAGGGGTCGTCGATCACCGAGCCGGTGCCGCGGCAGTCCGGGCACGGCTCGGAGAAGCTGAACGCCCCCTGATTCCGGCTCACGAGGCCGGAACCGTTGCAGGACTGACACACCCGCGGGCTGGTACCCGGCTTGGCGCCCGACCCGTGGCAGGTGGTGCACGGCGACGGCGAGGTCAGCGTGATCGGCGTGGTCACGCCCAGCGTCGCATCCCGGAAGCCCAGCGTCAGCTCGGATTCGAGATCGCTGCCGCGGCGCGGCCGCGTGGGCTGCGGGCCCGGGCCGGAGCCCTGCCCCGCGCCACCGCGGTTGAACAGGCCCTCGAAGATGTCCCCGAAGCCGCCACCGCCGTTGCCGGACGCGGCACCGTCGAAGATGTCCGAGAACGAGAACCCGCCCGAGCCGCCGCCGGTGTTGCCGAAGCCGCCGGTGCCGAAACCGCCACCGCCGCCGTAGCCGCCCGCGCCGCCGGAGCCGAAGCGACCGCCGCCGAACAGGCGCCGCGTCTCGTCGTACTCCTTGCGCTTGGCCGGATCGGAGAGCACCGCATGCGCCTCGGAGACCCGCTTGAACCGCTCCTCGGCCTGCGTGTTGCCCGGATTCGCATCCGGGTGCAGCTCACGGGCCAGCTTGCGGTAGGCCTTCTTGATCTCGTCGGCACTCGCACTGGAGCTGACGCCCAGCTCCTTGTAGAAGTCCTGCTCAACCCATTCCCTCTGTGCCACTGGGCATCACCTCCTTTATTGCTCGTCCTGGCTCGGGGCCTCCGCCGGACGGTCGACCACCGCGACCATCGCGTTACGGATCACCTTGCCATCGATCTGATATCCCTGGCGCAGCACCGCTCCCAGAACGGGATCGGCACCGTCGCCCTCGTGCTGCACGGCCTCGTGGATCGCGGGGTCGAACTCATCGCCCTCCGCACCGAAGGACTCGAGACCCAGGGTCTTGAGCACGCCGTCGAGCTTGTCGGACACCGACTTCAGCGGCCCGGCCTCGAGATCGCCGTGGTTGCGCGCGCGCTCCAGGTCGTCCAGGACCACGAGCAGCTCGCCGACCACGAAGGCCTTGCCCGCGGCGCGGGCGTCCACCACGTCGCGCGCGGTGCGCTTGCGGTAGTTGGCGTACTCGGCGGTCACGCGCTGCAGGTCGGCGGTGAGCTCCGCCTCCTTATCGGGCGCGGCCTCCTCCACGACCTCGGCGTCGGCCGGGGCCGCGGCGGATTCCTCCGCCGCGACCTCCGCCTCCGCGGTCACCTCATCCGGGTCCACCGGATTCTCGGGACTCGTCATTACTTGGCGTCCTTCGGGTCCTCGTCGACGACCTCGGCGTCCACGACGCCGTCGTCCTGCTGAGCGCCGGCGTCGGCACCGTCGGCCTGCGCCTCAGCGGCACCGGCCTGCGCGTAGAGCGCCTGGCCCAGCTCCTGCGACTCGGCCGAGAGCTTCTCGACGGCGGCCTTCACGGCGGCGATGTCGGTGCCCTGGAGCGCCTCGTTCGCCTCCTTGATGGCGGCCTCGACCTTCTCCTTGTTCTCGGCCGGGACCTTGTCCTCGTTCTCCTTGAGGAACTTCTCGGTCTGGTTGACCAGCGACTCGGCCTGGTTGCGGGTCTCCGCCTCCTCGCGGCGAGCCTTGTCCTCCTGGGCGTGCGCCTCGGCGTCCTTGATCATCCGGTCGATCTCCTCCTGCGACAGACCACTGCCGTCGGAGATCTTGATGGTGTTCTCCTTGCCGGTGCCCTTGTCCTTCGCGGTCACGTGCACGATGCCGTTGGCGTCGATGTCGAAGGTGACCTCGATCTGGGGCACGCCGCGCGGCGCCGGCGCGATGCCGGTGAGCTCGAAGCTGCCGAGCAGCTTGTTGTGCGCGGCGATCTCACGCTCGCCCTGGAAGACCTGGATCTGCACCGACGGCTGGTTGTCGTCGGCCGTGGTGAAGGTCTCGGACCGCTTGGTGGGGATGGTGGTGTTGCGCTCGATGAGCTTGGTCATCACGCCGCCCTTGGTCTCGATGCCGAGGGACAGCGGGGTGACGTCGAGCAGCAGCACGTCCTTGACCTCGCCGCGCAGCACGCCGGCCTGCAGGGCGGCGCCGACGGCGACGACCTCGTCCGGGTTGACGCCCTTGTTGGGCTCCTGGCCGCCGGTGAGCTCCTTGACCAGCTCGGTCACGGCGGGCATACGGGTGGAACCACCCACGAGCACGACGTGGTCGATGTCGCCCACGGCGATGCCGGCGTCCTTGATGACCGCCTGGAAGGGCTTGCGGGTGCGCTCGAGCAGATCGTTGGTGATCTTCTGGAACTCGCTGCGCGAGAGGTTCTCGTCGAGGAACAGCGGGTTCTTGTCCGCGTCCACCGTGATGTACGGCAGGTTGATCGACGTGCTCTGGCCCGAGCTCAGCTCGATCTTCGCCTTCTCCGCGGCCTCGCGCAGACGCTGCATGGCCATCTTGTCCTTGGTCAGATCGATGCCGTGCTGCGCCTTGAACTTCTCGACGAGCCAGTCGACGATGCGCTGATCCCAGTCGTCACCACCGAGGTTGTTGTCGCCCGAGGTCGCGCGGACCTCGACGACGCCGTCGCCGATCTCCAGCAGCGAGACGTCGAAGGTGCCGCCACCGAGGTCGAAGACCAGGATGGTCTGCTCCTTCTCGCCCTTGTCCAGGCCGTACGCGAGCGCGGCGGCGGTGGGCTCGTTGACGATGCGGAGCACGTTCAGGCCCGCGATCTGGCCGGCCTCCTTGGTGGCCTGGCGCTGCGCGTCGTTGAAGTACGCGGGCACCGTGACGACGGCGTCGGTGACGTCCTCGCCCAGGTAGGCCTCGGCGTCGCGCTTTAGCTTCATCAGCGTGCGGGCGCTGATCTCCTGGCTGGTGTAGTCCTTGTCGTCGATCTTCTGCGACCAGTCGGTGCCGATGTGGCGCTTGACCGAGCGGATGGTGCGGTCGACGTTCGTGACGGCCTGGTTCTTGGCGGGCTGACCCACCAGGACCTCACCGTTGCGCGCGAAGGCGACCACCGAGGGGGTGGTCCGCGAGCCCTCGGCGTTCGCGATCACGACCGGGTCGCCGCCCTCGAGGACAGCGACGCACGAGTTGGTGGTGCCGAGGTCGATGCCTACTGCACGTCCCATATTGATTTGCCTCCTGAATAGTTCTGCTACAGATCCAGACTTCAGCGCCCCGGACTCAAGGGGCGAACGACTCCGTTCTACCCCATTGAGTGCGATGCGCTCAAGTAGTACGCCAGTTCCAACGGGCGACCGGACGGGAATGTTCCCGATTTCGGAAAAAAGTTGAGCGCGGGTCACTCAAGGTACGTTCTCCCAGGTCGCGCGGTCCGACGGTGCCGCGGCTCTATCCCCCGACGTCCCCCGCGCGGCGTGCACGTCCCCCGCGCGGCGTCGCAGGCCGTCACGCCGCATCACCCGGCGTCACGGGACCGCGGGGAATCCCAGGGGTCGACTGGGTAGTTCCACGGATCCGCCGCCACGTCGAACCGAGTGGACTGGACGCATGACGAACACGGTCTGCACCGAACACCGCGACGCCCTCCGCACTCGCGTCGCCCGCGGCGCGCTCTTCGCCTGCGGCGGGGCGTACGGGTGTTTCATCCTGGTCGTCGTCGGCGCGTTGAGCAGCAACCTCGAGAACTTCGACGCCCTCCTGGGGACAGCGGTGATCCTCGCTCTCGCAACTCCCGTACTCGCCGCGATCGGCAGCTTCTGGGGACTCGGCCCGTGCCGTATCGCCTGCACCACGGTGCTCCTCATGACCGCCCCAGTCGTCGCGATAGTCCTCGTCACCGTGCTCGCGGCCTCGTCGAACTGAACCGCGTTTCGTGCAGCACGGGCACACCGGACGGAGTTCGTCCCCCGCGCCGCGCCGAATCCCCTCGGAACCGTTCACTCCCCCACGAGAAGCCGCTCCCCTGGAGGGGGAGCGGNCGTCCCCCGCGCNNCGCCNATTCCCCCACCGAACGCCGACTCTCCCCCATCACACGCCGACCTCCCCCTGAAACGCCGAGCGGACGGGCCGCCGAGGCGACCCGCCCGCACCGTCGAACCGGTTATGCGGCGACCTGCGCGCCCTCCGCCACCGGCTCGAGGGCCAGCGCGACGATCTCGGCGACGTCGACCATCGGCTTCACGTCCAGGGCGTCGAGGACCTCGGCCGGGACGTCGTCCAGGTCGGGCTCGTTGCGCTGCGGGACGAACACCGTCTTCAGGCCGTTGCGCTGCGCGGCCAGCAGCTTCTGCTTGACGCCGCCGATGGGCAGCACCCGGCCGTTCAGCGTGACCTCGCCGGTCATGCCGACGTCGCTGCGGACGCGCCGCCCCGTCAGCATCGACACCAGCGCGGTGACCATCGTGACGCCCGCCGACGGCCCGTCCTTGGGAACGGCGCCGGCCGGGAAGTGGATGTGCACCGTGCCGTTCAGCGCGGCGGGGTCGATACCGAAGTCGGCGGCGTGCGCCTGCACGTACGACAGCGCGATCTGCGCGGACTCCTTCATCACGTCGCCGAGCTGGCCCGTCAGCTTCAGCTCCGGCCCGGAGTCGCCGGGCGTGTGCAGCGCCTCGATGAACAGGACGTCGCCGCCCATGCCCGTCACGGCGAGCCCGGTCGCGACGCCCGGCACCTCGGTGCGCTCGGCGGTCTCCGGCGTGAACCGGGGCCGGCCGAGGTAGCCCTTGAGGTCCCCGACATCGACGACGGTGCGCCCGCCCTCCGAGGAGGAGGACTGCTCCACCGCGACCTTGCGCAGCGCCTTCGCGAGCAGCCGCTCGAACTGCCGCACGCCCGGCTCCCGGGTGTAGTTCGCGGCGATCTCGCGCAGCGCCTCGTCGGTGACGGTCACCTCGTCGGCGGTCAGCGCCGCCCGCTCGAGCTGCCGCGGCACCAGGTAATCCCGGGCGATCGCGACCTTGTCGTCCTCGGTGTAGCCGTCGAGGGTGACGAGCTCCATGCGGTCGAGCAGCGCCGACGGGATGTTCTCCACCACGTTGGCCGTCGCCAGGAAGACCACGTCGGACAGGTCCAGGTCGAGGTCGAGGTAGTGGTCGCGGAAGGTGTGGTTCTGCGCGGGGTCGAGCACCTCGAGCAGGGCAGCCGCGGGATCGCCGCGGTAGTCGGAGCCCACCTTGTCGATCTCGTCGAGCAGCACCACCGGGTTCATCGCCCCAGCCTCGCCGATCGCGCGCACGATCCGGCCGGGCAGCGCACCGACGTAGGTGCGACGGTGCCCGCGGATCTCCGCCTCGTCGCGCACGCCGCCCAGGGCCACGCGGACGAACTTGCGCCCGAGCGCCCGGGCGACGGACTCGCCGAGCGAGGTCTTGCCGACGCCGGGAGGTCCGGCGAGCACCATGACGGCGCCCGAGCCGCGGCCGCCGACCAGCGACATCCCGCGCTGCGACCGGCGCGACCGCACGGCCAGGTACTCGACGATGCGGTCCTTCACGTCGTCGAGGCCGTGGTGGTCGGCGTCGAGGATCGCCCGCGCGCCGGGCAGGTCGTCCGAGTCCTCGGTCGTGACGTTCCACGGCAGATCGAGGACGGCGTCGAGCCAGGTGCGGATCCAGCCCGCCTCGGGGCTCTGGTCGGTGCCGCGCTCCAGCTTGCCGACCTCGCGCAGCGCCGCCTCGCGGACCTTGTCCGGGAGGTCGGCGGCCTCGACGCGGCCACGGTAGTCGTCGGCACCGTCGGGCTCGTCCTCCCCGAGCTCCTTGCGGATGGCGTTGAGCTGCTGCCGGAGCAGGAACTCCTTCTGCTGCTTCTCCATCCCGTCGCGGACGTCGGAGGCGATCTTGTCGCTCACCTCGGTCTCGGCGAGATGCTCGCCGGTCCAGTCGACGAGCCGCTGCAGGCGCGAGTCGACGTCGCCGGTCTCGAGGAGCTCGCGCTTCTGCTCGTTCGTCAGCCAGGACGAGTAGCCCGACGTGTCCGCCAGCGCGGCGGGATCGGTGAGCCGGTTGACGGCGTCGATGACCTGCCACGCCTCGCGGCGCTGGAGCATCGCGAGCACGACCTTCTTGTACTCGGCGGCCAGCTCGCGGGTGCGCTCTGTGACGGGCGCGTCGTCGACGAGCTCGACCTCGACCCACAGCGCCGCGCCGGGGCCGGTGGTGCCGGAGCCGATGTGGGCGCGCTGCTCGCCGCGCAGCACCGCGACGTACTCGGACTGCCCGGGAACGCGGCCGACCTGCACGATCGACGCGACGACGCCGTGCGTCGGGTAGCGATCGTCCAGCCGCGGGGCGATGAGGAGCTTGCCGCGCTCGCTCGCGCGGCCGGCGTCGACGGCCGCCTGCGCGGCGTCGTCGAGGGTGATCGGCACGACCATGCCGGGGAGCACGACGAGGTCGGGGACGAAGAGAACGGGCAGCGAGATCTGCTCAGACATGGGACCTCCAAAGTTCAGTCTGCCCCGCTCAACGCCGACGCCCGGCCGGGTTGTTCCGGCCGGGCATCGGCGTTCGCCCTCAGCGGATTTCAGGCCGCCGCGGGCTCCCGCTCCGGGCGCGCCTCGTGCTCCACGCCCTCGTGCTCCCTTCCCACCTCGAAGCGCAGCAGCCGCAACGCGTTGGCCACGACGATCAGCGTCGAGCCCTCGTGGATGAAGACCACCGGCCCCATCGGCATGCCGAGGAAGGTGACGATCACCAGGAAGACGACGATGCCGAGCGCGGCGATGAGGTTCTGCCGGATGATCCGGCTCGTCTGCCGGCTCAGCCGCACCGCGAAGGGCAACCGGCCCAGGTCGTCGCTCATCAGCGCGACATCGGCGGTCTCCAGCGCGACCGCGGAACCGGCGGCGCCCATCGCGATGCCCACGTCGGCCTGCGCCATCGCGGGGGCGTCGTTGACGCCGTCGCCGACCATGGCGCACCGTCGGGCGTCCGGCCCGGCGCCCGAGAGGCCCCGGACCTGCGTGACCTTGTCCTCGGGAAGGAGCCCGCCGAGCGCCCGGTCGACGCCCACGTCCCGGCCCACGGCCTCCGCCACCTGCTGGTGGTCGCCGGAGATCATCACGATGTCGGTCATGCCGGACTCCCGCAGGCGGTCGAGCACCTGCCCGGCCTCCCGACGGGGCGTGTCCATCACGCCGATCACGCCGAGGAACCGGCCGCCGCGGCGCACGATCATCAGCGTGCGGCCGCCCGCCTGCAGTCGCTCGACGTCGGCGGCGACGGCACCGTCGATCTCGATGGCGGCGTCGGTGAAGAGGCGCTCGTTGCCGATCTCGACCCGCTCCCCGTCGACGAGGGCGCGGACACCCCGCCCGGTGACGGACTGGAGGTTGGAGGCGGTGAGCACCGTCGACGTGCGGGCGGCGACGGCCTCGGCGACCGCGGCCGCGAGCGGGTGGTCCGAGAGCTTCTCGACGGCGAGGGTGGTCGCGAGCAGCTCGTCGAGCTCGACGCCGGGCGCGGCGACGGTGTCGGTGACCCGCGGCTCGCCCCAGGTGAGCGTGCCGGTCTTGTCGAAGGCGATCGACGTGACGCGACCCAGCGTCTCGAGCGGGGCGCCGCCCTTGACGAGGACGCCGGCGCGGGCGGCACGTGCGACGCCGGCGAGCACAGCCGACGGGGTGGCGAGCGCCAGCGCGCAGGGGCTCGCGGCGACGAGGACGGCCATCGCGAGGTAGAAGGCGTCGTCGAAGGGGTTGCCCAGCGCGAAGTACCCGACGGCGAAGACTCCGATGACGAAGGCGATCACGGCCGGCACGTAGATCCGCTGGAACCTGTCGAGGAAGCGCTGCGTGGGCGACTTGGCCTGGTCGGTGGACGCCACCAGCTCGACCACCTTGCTCAGCGTGGAATCCTTCGCCAGCGCCGTGACCTGCACGACGAGCGCGCCGGAGCCGTTGACGGTGCCCGCGAAGACCTTGTTCTCGTCGGCGACGCGACCCGTGCGGGAGGGATCGAGGGGCTCCTTCTCCACCGGCATCGACTCGCCGGTGACGGCGCTCTGATCGATCGCGGACCGGCCGTCGACGACCACGCCGTCGGAGCTGACGCGGGCGTTGGGGCGGATCAGCACGAGGTCGCCGACGGCGACATCCTCCACCTGCCGGTCGACGAACTCGCCCGCCGTGGTCGACGGTCCGCCGACGTGCACCAGCGCGGTGCGGGGCGCGAGGCCGGCGAGGGCCTCGATCGACTTCGATGCCCGGGCCAGCGCGAACTCCTCCAGCGCGTGGCCGAGGCTGAACAGGAACAGCAGCACCGCGCCCTCGGCGAACCGCCCGATGGAGGCGGCGCCGATCGCCGCGACCAGCATGAGGAAGTCGACCTCGAACTTGCCGCTGCGCGTGGACTTGATGGCGGAGCGGATGGTGAAGAAGCCGCCGAAGAAGTAGGTGGCGAGGAAGAGGGCGGTGCCGACGTCGGGCAGCTTCAGGGCGTACTCGGCGATCATGCCCGCGGTGTAGGTGACGCCCGAGGCGATGGCGAAGCCGATCTCCCACCGCGCCGAGTGGCCGGACTCGTGGTCGTGTTCTGCGCTCATGGCCTGAGGGTATGCCACATATGCATACATTGCAATATATTGCTCCGCGGTCTTTCTAGACTCGTCCCGTGCACATCGGAATCATCGGGGCGGGACTGTCCGGACTGTCGGCGGCGCTGCACCTGCTCGGGGCGGGTCACGAGGTCACCGTGATCGAGCGGTCGCGACACGTGGGCGGGCGCGCGGGCACGGTGCGGATCGGCGGCCACGTCGTCGATCCGGGCGCGAGCGTGCTGACCATGCCGGAGCTGGTCTTCGACGCCCTCGCGGCGGGCGGCCTGGACCGGTTCGCCGCCGAGGACGAGCTGGACCTGCTGCCCGTCACGCCCGCGTACGCGGGCCGCTTCCCCGCGCTCGACGGACTGCCGCCGAGCGTGCTGCACGTGCCCGACGACCTCGCGGTGGACGAGCACATGCGCTGGCAGGAGGCCATGTTCGACGCCGCCTACGAGCGCTTCATCGGCGGCGACGCGGCGTGGGGCTCGTACGCGAATCCGCGCGACCTGGCCGCCCTGGGGCGGCTGGTGAAGCTGGGTGCGCTGCGCTCGATGCAGCACCAGGTGGACCGCCGCGTCGACGACCCGCGCGCCCGCCGCATGCTCACCTTCCAGGCGCTGTACGCAGGGGTCGCGCCGTCGGCGGCGCGGGCGGTGTACGCCGTGATCTCGCACATGGACGTCGGCCTGGGTGTCTGGTACCCGCGGGCGGGCATGGGCTGGGTGGCGTCCGTCATGGCCCGGCAGATCCAACGGGCCGGGGGCCGGCTCCTCTTCGACCACGAGGTGATCGGCCTCGACGGCCGACGGGGCCGTGTCACGGGGCTGCGGGCCCGGACCTCGGCGCGCGTGCACCAGCTGCCCTTCGACGGGGTGGTCATCACCGCCGACGCCCCCATCACCGACCGGCTCATCGCGCCGCTCGGCGGGCGGGCGCCGCGGAAGGTGCGGTTGTCGCCGTCCGCCGTGGTAGCCCACCTCGACGTGGACCCGGACCTGCAGGACCACTGGCCGACGCAGGCGCACCACACGCTGGACTTCGGCGCCGCGTGGGAGCAGACCTTCGCGGAGATCACCGCGACGCGGGGCCGCGGGCGGCTGATGAGCGACCCGTCGTTCCTCATCACGCGGCCGTCCGTCACGACGGGCGAGCCCGGACCGGTGAGTGTGCTCGCGCCGTGTCCGAATCTGGAATCGGCTCCGCTGGACTGGGATTCGATCGGCGGCGATTACGTGCGCGACGTGCTGCGCACCCTGGAGGGCCGCGGCTACCGCGGGATCTCCGACGCGGAGGTGCTCCACGTGGACACCCCGGCGGACTGGGCGCGACAGGGCATGTCGGCGGGCACCCCGTTCGCCGCGGCCCACACCCTCACCCAGACGGGGCCGCTCCGGCGCCCGCAGCGGGTGCCCGGCATCGCCAACGCGGTGCTCGCGGGGTCGATGACGCACCCCGGCGTCGGGGTGCCCCCCGCGCTGATCTCCGGCCGACTGGCGGCGGAGGCGATCAGTTCCTCGTGAAACCGGCGGAATTCTCCATCACGAGGGAAGATCCGGCCTCGTGCCGCAGAATTCCGCCGAATTCACGAGCGCAGCGCGGCGGAGGCGGCGAGGGCGGCCAGGCAGACGACCGCCGCGAGCACCATCGCCCCGGGCAGTGCGCCGTGGGCGAGCACCGCGGCGACCGCGGCCGCACCGAACGCCGAGCCCAGCTGCCGCGTCGTGTTGAAGACGCCGGCGCCCGCGCCGACCAGGTCGCGCGGCAGCTCGGAGGTCGCGAGCAACGACATCGGGCCCCACATCATCGCGCTGCCCACGCCGACGACAGCGGCCGGCACCGTCAGCCACCCTGCAGGCAGCGCAGCGGCGAGGACGGCCACGAACAGCGCCAAGCCGAGGGCGCACACCGCGAGACCGGCCGACAGGACTCGGCGCGGGTCGCGCCGGCGCAGCGACCGCCCGACCCGCGGCGCGAGCAGGGCCGAGACCAGAGCCGTCGGCGCCAGCAGCAGCGCGGCGCCGCCCGGCGAGACGCCGTGCCGGGCCTGCGCGTAGAGCGTCGCCGGGAAGACGTAGGCGGTCACCCACGCGCCGGCGAGCAGGTTGACGCCCGACGACGCGGCGAAGCTGCGGATGCGGAAGAGCCGCAGCGGGACGAGCGCGTCCTCGCCCCGTCGGCGCTGGCGGGAGAGGAAGGCGAGAGTCGCTGCGGCGCCCGCTGCGAGCGCGATCCACGGCATCGCGCCGGGCCGCCCGAGCTCCTGCAGGCCGAGGATCAGCCCGAATACGGCGGCTGCGGACAGGACGGACCCCGAGAGGTCCAGTCGGCGAGCGACCACGGCCGACCGCGGGACGAACCGCAGGGTCAGCACGATCCCCGCGACACCCACGGGGACGTTGAGCCAGAACACCCAGCGCCAGCTCGCGACGTCGGCGAGAAGGCCGCCGAGGAGCGGTCCCGCCAGCGTCGCGACACCGGTCACGGAGCCCCAGACGCCGAGGGCCGCACCGCGGGTCTCGATCGGGAAGACGAGGGTGATGATCGCCATGACCTGCGGCGTCATCAGCGCGGCGCCGATCCCCTGCACGACGCGCATCGCCACCAGCACGCCGAGGGTCGACGCGAAGCCGCACGCGAACGACGCGAGGACGAAGACGGCGAGGCCGAGCAGGTACATGCGGCGGTGCCCGAACCGGTCACCGAGGCGGCCGCACAGCAGCATCGGGACGGCGAAGGCGAGCAGGTACGCGGACGAGACCCACAGCACCGAACGGACGTCGGTGTGCAGGCCCTCCATGAGGCGGACGGTCACGACGGACAGCGCCGTCGCGTCCACCAGGATCATGGCGTAGCCGAGGGCGAGAGCGCCGAGCGCGGCCCACCGATCGGCGGAGACGGACGTGGACATGGGCGCGGAAGTACGCAAAGAAGAGACTCCTGACACTGGAGGCACGGATGGGAGCATCCGTCGACGCCACGCTGGGCGTCGACACGTGTCAGGAGTTCATGCGCGGCAGCCTATCCCGGGACGACGGGGCGCCGTCAACGGGATTTCCGGCACACGCTCAGAGCAGGGCGTCGATCTGGTTCATCGCCTGGGTCATGCCCTCCTCCATGCCCATCTCGAGGACCTGCTCGAGCTGCTCGAGCGACCGGTGAGTGGCGGTGAGGGTCATGCGGGTGACGTCGCCGTCGGGCGTGATGACGACGGTGGTCGTGGAGTGATCCTCGGGGTCGACGGGCTCACCGTCGTCGCCGGCGAAGCCGTCGCGGAAGGTGAAGGTCGACGGGGCGTCGGTGGTCACCGTCGAGAACCAGCCGCCGGCCTTGGTGCCGTCCGGGCCGGTCATGTAGTAGCGGGACTCGCCGCCGGGCCGCAGCTCGTGCCGGACGAAGGTGGCGGGCCATCCGGGCGGACCCCACCACTTCTCGAGCAGCCGCGGGTCCTCCCACAGCTGCCAGACGCGCTCCGGGGAGGCGGCGAACTCCGCCTCGAGGGTGAAGGTGAGCGCCTCGCGATCGGCGCCGGTGGTGAGCACGGGCATGACGGGACTCCTCAATCGGTCGGTGGGTCGAGCAGCGCGTCCATACGCGCGACTCGTCCCCGCCACAGGTCTTCGTATCCGCGCAGCAGACGGGTGCCGCGCGCGATGGTCTCGACGTCCGGGCCGACCAGGACCTCGCGGCCCCGGCGGGTCTTGACGACCAGGCCGGCCTTCTCCAGCACCGCCACGTGTTTCTGCACCGCCGCGAAGCTCATCTCGTAGCCGCGGGCGAGCTCCGAGACGGAGCACTCCCGGCCGATCACCCGGACGACGATGTCGCGCCGGGTGCGATCCGCGAGGGCGTGGAAGAGGCGGTCCGCCTCGTCCGGTGCCAGTTCATCTACAACCATCAAGTTGTACGTTAGCGCCGTCACACCGGGCCCGCAAGAGCTTCGGCCCCGGCGCCCGAAAGTGATAGGTTCCGTGCCGAGCGCTCTCACCGCCGGTAGCGCTCACTGGACATCAGGGTGTTGAATGTCAAGACACCCACGTGGAAGGAGTCGGACGATGAGTTCGCGCACATCGGCTCAGCAGCACGAGCCCGCGGAGGTCGAGATCCACGCCCGGAACGTGGAGTTCGACTGGGACAACGTGCCGCTGGAGTGGATCCCCGGCGAGCCCGTGGCCAGCGACATCATCAGCAGCATCCTGCACTCCGTGCTCCCCGAGGGCGAGCGCTGGTTCTGCGAGGTCTACACCGAGGCGCTGCCCTACGTGAAGGACGAGAACCTCGCCCGCACGATGCGCGGCTTCATCGGCCAGGAGGCCATGCACGCCGAGTCGCACGACCGCGCCCTCTCCGAGTACCTGCAGCGCTGCGGCATCGACACGCAGCCCGTGGCCCGGCAGTTCGAGTACATCTTCCGCAAGATCCTCGCGCCGCGGACCTACCACTCCGACCGCGCCCAGTACAACGACATGGTGCAGCGGCTCTGGCTCATCGCGGCGGTCGAGCACTACACCGCCATCCTCGGCGTCTTCGCCCTCAACAACGCGTGGGACGACTACGACGTCGACCCGACGATGGCCGACATCTGTCGCTGGCACGGCGCCGAGGAGGTCGAGCACCGGTCCGTCGCGCACGACGTGGCGAACTACTTCGACCCGAGCTACTTCCACCGCTGCCGCGCGATGATCGTGGGCATCGTCTTCCTGATCCTCGCGCTGCACCGCACGTCGGGCTACATGCTCCGCAAGGACCCGAACTTCAGCTACTCCTACCCGCGCCTGTGGTGGGAGTACCTCAAGGGCTCGCGCAAGAACATCCTGCCGAAGCTGCGCGACGTCCTGAAGTTCACGCTCATCTACTTCAAGCCGAGCTTCGATCCCGCCTCGATCGGGTCGACCGCGCAGGCCGTCGCGTACCTCGCGAAGTCGCCGGCCGCCCGGGCGGCGAACGGATGACGGGCGAGCGCAAGGCACCGTCGGTCTTCCGGCCCTGGGGCGAGCCCGTCACCGAGATCCCCCCGCACCTGTACGGCCGCTGGAAGCGGGATCCGCTGCTGCGCTTCGCCAACGCGTTCTTCGGGGTCACCATCCCGGCGTTCGCGCACCTGATGAAGCCGCGGAACCTGGCCGAGCCCAGCACCAGCCGCGACCTGCGGGTGGTCTCGCGCGAGATCGTCGCGCACGACAAGGACGTCGTTGCCCTCACGTTCGTCTCGGCCGACGAGTCCCCGCTCCCCCGCTGGACGCCCGGCGCGCACCTCGACCTGCTGCTGCCCTCGGGCCGCATGCGCGAGTACTCGCTGTGCGGCGACCCCGCGGACTCCGACACCTACCGGATCGCGGTGCGCCGCATACCGAACGGCGGCGGTGGCTCCGTCGAGGTGCACGAGACCCTGCACGTCGGCGCGACGGTGACCGTCAAGGGACCCCGCAACGGCATGCCCATGGCGGTGCCCGGCCACGGCTCCTCGGCGGAGCACCTGCGCTTCGTCGCGGGCGGCATCGGCATCACGCCGATCCTGCCGATGATGATCGCCGCCGAGCGCCTGGGCCTGAGCTGGTCGATGCTCTACTCCGGTCGGTCCACCGACACCATCCCGTTCATCGCCGAGGTGGCGCGGTTCGGCGACAAGGTGGAGATCCGTACCGACGACGAGCACGGCATCCCCACCGCCGAGACCCTCATCGGCGAGACGCCCGGCCCGACGGCGCTGTACGCCTGCGGCCCCATCCCCATGCTGGAATCCCTGCGGGTGGGCCTGATCGGCCGCACCGACGTCGAGCTGCACTACGAGCGCTTCTCGGCCCCGCCGGTGGTGGACGGGAAGCCCTTCACCGCCACGCTGGCCCGGTCCGGACAGACCCTGGACGTGGCCGCCGACGAGACGCTGCTGGCCGCGATCCTCAAGGCCAAGCCGGACGCCCCGTACTCCTGCAAGCAGGGCTTCTGCGGCACCTGCCGGATGACGGTGACCGAGGGCACCGTCGACCACCGGGACAGGACCCTGACGCCCTTCGAACGGGAGCAGGGCCAGATGCTGACCTGCGTCTCGCGCGCTGCGGGCGATCATCTGACCATCGATCTGTAAGGCGCACACCATGACTGATCAGCACCGCTTCGACGTGACCACGTCCGACGGCCTCACCCTGGCGGGCTTCCGCTACGGCAACCACGACGCGGCGCGCCCGACGGTGCTCGCGATCCACGGCTATCCCGACAACCACCACGTGTGGGACGGCGTGGCCGCGGCCCTCGACGGTCGCGCGAACGTCTACACCTTCGACGTCCGCGGCGCAGGCGACTCGGAGGCGCCAGCGGGCAAGGCCGGGTACCGGTTCGACCGCCTCATTTCCGACATCTCGCGGGTCATCGACGCGGTGCGCGAGGTCAGCGGCGACCGCTCCAAGCTGCACCTCATCGGCCATGATTGGGGCTCGATCCAGGGCTGGCACGCCGTGGTCGATCCCGCAGTGGCCGACAAGACCGCCTCGTACACCTCGGTATCCGGCCCGAACCTGAACCACGCGGGCGAGTACCTCCAGGGCGTCCGCAGCGCGAAGGACCTGCCGGCGCGGCTGCGCCAGGCGGCGGGCTCGACGTACATCCCGTTCTTCCTCGTTCCCGGACTGGCGGATTCGCTGTACAAGCGCGGTTGGGGCCAGAAGCTCATCGAGACGCTGGAGAAGCGCGGCACCGGCGGCAAGGTCGCCGAGGGCTACACGCGCAGCGACCGCGACTTCACCAACGGCCTGAACCTCTACCGGGCCAACATGCCCGCGCCGTTCCTCAAGCCGGCGGACGCCACCACCTCGGTGCCCGTCCAGGTGATCACGCCCGAGGGCGATCTGTTCGTGACGCCGCCGCTGCAGCTGGCCGGCCTGGAGAAGTCGCCGAAGTCGCGGCACGTCTCGGTGCCCGGCGGGCACTGGGTGGTGGCGCAGAACCCCGGCCCCCTGGCCGATGCGACCTTCGAGTGGGTCGAGGCGAACCGGTGACCCGCAGCATCCCCGTCCGCGGCCGCTGGGTGCGGGTCCGCGAGTCGGGCGACGCCTCGCTGCCCACTCTGCTTCTGCTGCACGGCATCACGCGCAGCCTGGAGGACTGGGACCCGACCTTCGAGGCACTCGAGGGTGAGTACCGGCTCATCGCGCCCGACCTCGCCGGGTACGGCTGGTCCGCTCCCCATCCCGACGGTGCCGGCCTCGCCGCGCTCGCCGACGGGGTGGCGGAGACGCTCGCCGCGCTGAACGTCGCGGGCCCCGTGCACGTCGCGGGCAACTCGCTGGGTGGCGCGGTGACGATGACGCTGCTCGCCCGGCACCCGGAGCTGGTCGCGTCGATGACTCTCGTGGATCCCGCGGGCTTCGGCAAGGAGGTCACGCCGCTGCTGCGCCTGCTCGGGGTTCCCGTGCTGGGCAAGCTGATCGCGACCACCCCGAGCCGCCCCGGTGCGATCGTCCAGGAACGGCTGATCTTCGCCGACAAGTCCTACGCCACCCGCGCGCGGATCGACCACGCGATGGCCATCGCCCGCGAGACCGACGCCGGCCTCACCGCGTGGAGGACCGCCGACGCGCTCGGTTCCGTGCTGGGCGGCGTGCGCCAGGACTGGCGCGACGAACTGCACCGGACCATCGCGACGACGCCCCGGCCGACGATGGTGCTCTGGGGCGCACGCGACAAAGTGCTCCCGCCCGCGCACCTCGAGGCCGCCCGGAAGCTCATCCCGCACGCGGAGACGCACCTGATCCCGGGTGTGGGGCACATGCCGCAGCTCGAGTGCACGCGCGAGTTCGCGGCGCTGATCACGGCGTTCCTGCAGCGGAATCCCGTCGCCGAGCTGCCGCGGGCCGCGTCGCAGTAGGCATCGGCGCCGCCGCGGGTGGTAGTCGTTCACGGAGGGTATGCGTCCGACGCATACCCTCCGTTTCGCTGTGCCGCACCAGCGTTGACGCATGCGCCTACGGAGCCTGCACCGCACTCACACCGGACCGCGGTCCTCAGCCCGTTTCCGCTTCTTCATACCGTTGCAACGCTATGAGGAAGCGGAAATGTCAGCGGGAAGGTGGACCGCGACGACTCAGCGCGCGGGCGCGGCCCCGCGATCGCGGCCGACGCTTCCGCGGACAACACCACCGGCGGCGAGGTTATGCGCACAACGCATAGCCACGCGGCACAGCACATGCCTGACCAGGCTTTTCATGGGTATGCGGCGGGCGCATAGCCGGGACGAAGGACTAACCCATCATCGGGAGCTCGAGAGGGAGCGGGCGAGGACCGCCGCCTTCCGTGCGGCGGGGACGCGGACCCGACCGGACCGCGCACCGTCGAGCCCGGCGGCCCGGAGACGGACCAGAAGCTCGCCGTAGAGGTCCGCGGCGGCACGGACGCCGCGCCGAACGTCCCGCGGGAGCCGCGCGATGCCGTCGCGCCCGGCGTCGAGGTCGGCGGCGGCGTCGTCGAGGGCCTCGTCGTAGGCGCGCTGCGTGAGCTCGGGCAGGTAGGCCCGGCCGAGGCGGAGCTCGTCGTCGGTGAGGTCGCGGAGGAAGTTGACCTTCTGGAACGCCGCGCCGAGACGCAGGGCATCGGGGGCGAGCCGCTCGTAGTCCGACGGTGCCTCTCCCACGAGGTACGCGCGCAGGCACATCAGGCCCACGACCTCGGCGGAGCCGTGGATGTACTCGGCGAGGGACTCAGCGGTATGCGGAGCGGGGGTCAGGTCCGCGCGCATCGAGCCGAAGAAGGGCCTCGTCAGCTCCGTGCCGAACCCCGTCGAGCGGGCGGTGCGAGCGAAGGCGTGCACCACGAGGTTCGCGCTGAACCCCTCCTCGATCGCCCGCTCGACGGCCTCCTCGAGGGCATCGAGATGCGCCCGCGGATCGGTCGGGCAGGCACCGTCGACGATCTCGTCCGCGACGCGCACCAGGCCGTAGATCGACGTGATGTGGTCGCGGACGCGGCGCGGCATGAGGCGCGCGGCGAGGGAGAACGACGTGGAGTAGTCGCGGATCACCACCGCGGAGGCCGCGACCGCGGCGCGGCTGTACCGCTCATTCGGATCCATGCCTCCAGTGTCCCGACCGCCCCGCCGAGCCTGTCAGGGCACCCCGATACGGTGGGTGCATGCGCGTCGCCACGTGGAATGTGAACTCGGTCAAGCAGCGGCACGGCAGGCTGCTGGAGTGGCTGGACTCGCGCCGGCCGGACGTCGTCTGCCTGCAGGAACTCAAGATGACCGACGATGCCTTCGCCACCCTCATCGGCCCCGACCTGGCGGAACGCGGCTACGAGTTCGCCACCGCGGGGCAGCCGCAGTGGAACGGATCGGCGCTGCTGTCCAGGGTGGGCCTGGAGGACGTGGTCGTCGGCATCCCCGGCGGCCCCGCATTCGACGGGGTCGTCGAGGGGCGGGCGATCTCGGCCGTCTGCGGCGGGATCCGGGTCTACTCGCTGTACACACCGAACGGCCGCGAGATCGATTCCGACCACTACGCCTACAAGCTCGAGTGGCTCGCAAAACTTTGCGATCAAGTATTTTCGTACACCGTTCCCCAGCTCGTCTGCGGAGACATGAACATCGCGCCGACCGATGCCGACGTCTTCGACCCGGCCGCGTTCGCCGGCCACACCCACGTCACGGCCCCCGAGCGCGCCGTTCTGGCAACCCTCGCGGAGGCCGGCCTGCGGGACGTCGTGCGCGAGCACTGGCCCGATGAGCAGGTGTTCTCGTACTGGGATTACCGCGCCGGCATGTTCAACAAGAACCTCGGCATGCGCATCGACCTCATCCTGGCCAGCGGCGACGTCGCCGATCGCACCGCGGCGGCGTGGGTCGACCGGCAGGCCCGCAAGGGCAAGGGCCCGTCGGATCACGCACCCGTCATCCTCGACCTCGACACCGCCCCCGACGGCGACATCGGCCCGATGGTGCCGCCGCCGTCGGCGGGTAGGGTGTCTCCGAGCGGCGCCTCGCTTCCTCAGCAGAAGTAGCCATTCTGTTATCGCAATCGCTCCTAAATAAGGGTCAGTTTTCGCTTTAACAGCCGTTTGACTTCCTGTTTGCAGTCGTTATTGTTCTGCAAGTGCAAGGTAACTACTTCCGTTGTAGACGACGACGGACGACGTGGCTTGTGGGCCTCATTCCGGCGCTGTGCGCCCCGGGGCCCTCCTTCCTCGTGATGGTCACGGGGAGTCCGGTCTTCTGGTGGAGCGGTGTTCTGCTCTACATCGCCGGAGCGATCATCGAGGCCTTCGGCCGCTCGAACCGGCGCAACCCGTCGGACGAGGAGATCGAGGCCCTCACCAACGCCCCGTTCTACAAGTGGTGCACGTGGGCGTTCGTCCCGGTCTACCTCGCCGGACTCGCCATCGCATGCTTCATGTGGACGGATCCCGCACTGACAGCGGTTGACCGCATCGGCCTCATGGTCACGATCGGCCTCATGGGCGGGTTCGCCATCAACGTCTCGCACGAGCTCGGCCACCAGAAGGCATCCGTCGAACGGTGGCTGTCGAAGGTCGCGACCGCGCCGTCGTGGTACGCGCACTTCTACACCGAGCACAGCCGCGGGCACCACACCCGGGTCGCGACGCCCGAGGATGCCGTCAGCGCGCGGTACGGAGAGTCGTACTGGCATTTCCTTCAGCGCAGCATTATCGGCGAGTTCCGGTTCGCCATCGGCGCGGAGCGCGAGCGCCTCGGCCGCAAGGGAAAACCATTCTTATCTGCAAACAATGACATTCTTCACGGCTGGATCATCAGCGCCGGCCTCTATTCGGCCCTGATCGCGATCTTCGGCTGGGGCGCGCTGCCGTACCTGCTCGGCCACGCCGTCATCGCGATGTCCTTCCTGGAGTGCGTGAACTACGTCGAGCACTACGGCCTCCTCCGCGAGCAGCGGCCCGACGGCCGCTACCATCGGCCCGGCCCGCAGCACAGCTGGAACAGCACCCGCGCCGTGACCGGCCTCGCCACCTTCCACCTACAGCGGCACAGCGACCACCACGCCCATCCGGGCCGCCGGTACCAGCTGCTGCGCATCGAGGACGAAGCCCCCGAACTGCCCGGCGGCTACGCCCAGATGGTGCTGCTCGCGCTGGTCCCGCCGCTGTGGCGCCGGGTGATGGACCCGCGCGTGCTCGCGCTCTACGACGGCGACGTCCGGCGCGCGAACCTCACGCCGAAGCTCCGCGCCCGCCACGGCCACGCCGCGCCCGTACAGGCGGCGCGGCCGCCGAGATCGGCCGCACGCGCGGCGGCGGGTGTCGACGGCACCGTCGGGCCCCGCGTCGAGCCCGCTTCTCGGACGTTCGAGCAGATGGCCGAGCCGAGCGAGCTCACCGACACCGTCGTGATCCGCCTGCGCGATTTCGCGCCGGACCACCTGCGGGAGACGGGCCCCATCAACCTGCGGGCCATCGCCGCTCTTCGGGAGCGCGACACAGTCTGACCGCTCGCTCCCTCTCTTGCGTGCGGTCCGAACGACCCGGTGTTGCAATAGCAACACCGGGTCGTTTACTGTTCGCCCGATACGACAGGGCGGACGAAGGCGGAGTACACGTGGGTGGGATCGTCGAGGGAATCAGCCGGCGGGGCGCGCTCCGCGCCGCCGGCGTGGGCGCGGCCGCGGCCGGCGTTGCCGCGCTGGGCGGCACGCTGGGCACGGGGCTCGTCTCGGCGGCGCCGGGCGTCCGCACGGACGGCACCCCCGACCCGCAGCGGACCTGGGACGGGGAGTGCGACGCGCTCGTGAAGTCCGTGCTCGAGCGCGGCGATGGGCATCGGGTCAACCGCGCCCTCGCGGCCTGGGAGACGAACGATCAACCGGTGCCGGCCGGCATGCCCTCGGACGTGCGCGACTTCATCGAGGAGGCGCGGAAGCTCCCCGACTGGCTCGACCCGCGCCTGATGAAGGGCGCCGACAAGTTCTACACCACGCGCAGCCTCTATCTCTCGATCATCATCGGCTTCTCCGGCGGCGTGATGATGTCGGTGATCCCCCGGGAGTCGCAAGCCGTGTACTGGTCGGCCGGCGGCGCGAACATGAAGGACCGCATCGCCAAGACGTACCGCCTGGTGTACGACCAGATCGCCGTCGGCGCGTACGGCCCCAGCGGCCGCGCCGCGACGACCGCCGTCAAGGTACGACTCACCCACAGCGCCGTGCGGCACCTCCTCCCGCAGTCGCCGCACTGGCGCCGCGTCAACAAACAGGCCATGCCCATCTCGCAGGCCGACATGATGGTCACGTGGCACAGCCTGGCGACCATGGGCATGCGGATCATGCGCAACTGGGGCGTCCACCTGCCGCAGGACGAGGTCGACGGCCTGCTGCACTCCTGGCAGGTGAACGGCCACATGCTGGGCATCCACGACGCCTACATCCCGTCGAGCTGGGACCAGGCCGAGAAGCAGGCGCAGGTGGACCTCGACGCGATCATGGGCCCGACCCCGGAGGGCGTGAAGATCGCGAGCATGTTGATGGACCTGGGCAGGTCCGTCGACGCCACGATCCTCTCCCGGCCCTCCCTCGAGGCCTTCACCCGGTACTCGTTGGGCGACAAGCTGACCGACTGGATGCAGCTGCCCCGGCAGCCGCTGCTGCAGGGGCTGCTCGAAGCGGGCTGGCCGACGTACATCGCGATCCGCGAGGGGATCCTCACGCAGACCGCGATGCCGCCGGAGATCTACCGCCAGTTCGACCAGCTCGCCAACACCCTGGAGCTGGTGTACCTCGGTGAGTTCCGCCCGATCAACATCGAGCTCCCCACCAGGAACAACCCGAACTACGGCAAGCCGCTGTACAAGTGATCAGTCCTCGGTACTGAGCACCTCGGCGACGAAGCCGTTCACCCGGCGCCGCAGGTCGGCGAGGTTCTGCTCGCGGATCAGCTCGGTATCGGTGCCCTTGTGGAACGCCGGCGGCAGCTTGCGCGCGTTCGCGGCACAGCGGAAGTCCTCGCACACGAGGACGCCGAGGGTGTCGCCCTTGCGGCCGGCGGAACCGCCCCGTCGCACCGAGTACAGGACGGCCTGGCTCGAGATGTTGACGTCCCGGCACCATGTGCACATGGCCTTCGCCTTCGGCTTCGCCTCGGCCTGGGTGAGCAGGATGGTCACCAGCCCGTCGTCGGTGGGCACGCTGACGTAGGCGCGGCGCGGGATCTTCTTGTCGCGCCAGCCGACGAATTCGAGTGCGGCGAAGTCGAGGTCGTCGAAGTCCGGCGGGAACGTGACGCGCTTGACCTCGCTCTTGGTGGCGCCCCGGAAGGCGTCGATGATCTGCTGCTGGGATACGGGATCCATGAGTGAACCGTTCTGTGTGCTGCCCCGTGCGGGCGCGCCACGGGGGGGGGNGGGAGTGTGAAGGCAGGGCTGCGCGGCCGGTCCGGTGGATCGGCTGCGGGGCGGGATCATCTGCCGTGGCGCAGGGCGCCGGACACTCCTCCTCGGTTCATACGCCCCACCCTACGCTGGGTGTCACGCGAGTTTTCCGAGTCCGGCGTGCGTCGCGCGGTGGAAGCCGCCTGTGAATGCACGGCTCGCAGCGACAGGAGGCCATATTCGGCTTCGTACCGATCTCAGCCGTGGATTCACAGACGCTTTCACGTGAACCGGCGTGCGAGTTCCCCCCACGTCAGGTCCAGCTCACCGGCGGGAAAGCGACCGTCGATCTCGAGGATCGCCATGCCGTGCGCGGCCGCCCAGAGGGCCTGCGCCGCATGCTCATCCCCGGTGACCTCGAAGAACGGTGCCCCCGACCACTCCTCGAGACCGTCCGGCAGCGCCTCCCGGTCGAGCGGCCCGACGGTGGCGAGCCGGTACAGGTTCGGGTGGGCGCGCGCGATCGCGCGGTAGTCCCGCAGCAGCGCCGCGACCTCCGTGACGGGCCGCAGCGCCGCCCCGGACTCGGCGAGCGCCACCCCGACGAGCGCGGCCTTCAGCGCGTCCTTGCTCGCGAAATGCTTGTAGAGCGACGGTGCGCGGATGCCGACCTCATCGGCGAGGTCGCGCATGGTGATCCGCTCCCAGCCCCCGCGTTCCAGCAGCGCGCGGGCGGTCTCCACGATCTGGCGCGCACGCGGGGTCGCTGCGCGGAGCGGTGCCAGCTCGTCGGGGATCACCGGGCGATCGTAGCCAGCACGCGGTCGCGCAGCGCGGCGTTCATCGCGTCGAAGCCGCTCGCCACGTCGATCGCCGAGCCGGCGAGCGGCACGAGGACTCCCCGGAATCGCTCCCCCTGCGTGAACCGCGTCCCGTGTGCCGTGGCCTCCAGGCGGAACGAGTGCTCACCGTCGAGCAGCCCTGGAATCAGGATGCGGCCCACCCACCGCAGCTCGCGGTCCGGCTCCACTGCCAGCACCGCGGGCCGGAAGCCCGTCTCGGACCCGCCGTTGCTGATCCGCACGTCGAGGTCGCTCCCCACCTTCAGGCCGTCGGGTGCGGCCGCGCGGATCACGAACGGGTTCCACTGCGGGTAGGCGGGGAAGTCGACGAGGACGCGCCAGACCTCGGCCGGCGAGGCGGCGATGTCGATGGACCGCTCGACCGTCCGCTCCCGATGGAGCACGACGGCCACGCCCGCGACCAGCGTGATCACCGCTGCGATCGACAGAATCCACTTCATGACTCCTCCTTGGCTAACATCATTAGCTTCACGCTAGGCGAACAACGTTAGCCGTGCAATCCGAAGCAATTGACCGCTGAGTCAATCCGTGCTTATATGACTTGATAGTCATATCGAGGAAGGGACGGGACATGGCCTCTGTCATCGTGATCGGAGCCGGCTTCTCGGGGATGGCCGCCGCGATCGAACTGCTCCGCGGCGGGCACGACGTGACGGTCCTCGAGCGGGGCTCCGACGTGGGCGGCGTATGGCGGGAGAACGCCTATCCGGGCGCGGCGTGCGACGTCCCGTCGGCGTACTACTCGCTCTCGTACTCCCCCAACCCGCGCTGGAGCCGGCGCTACGCCCCGCAGCAGGAGATCCTGGGATACCTCCGCGACAACGCCGACAAGTACGGCCTGTACGAGCGCATCCGGTTCGGCGTGACGGTCCGCGAGGCGCGCTTCGACGATGCCGCCCATCGCTGGACGGTGCGCCTCGACGACGGCGAGGACCAGGACGTCGTCGCCGCGCTCGACGCCGACTTCCTGGTTCCGGCCGTCGGGCAGCTCTCCACCCCGATCCTCGCAGACCTGCCGGGACACGACGGATTCACCGGCGCCTCCTTCCATTCCGCGCAGTGGGACTCATCGATCGACCTCGCCGGCAAGAAGGTCGCGGTGATCGGCACGGGCGCCAGCAGCATCCAGATCGTGCCCGAGATCGCGCAGGTCGCGCGGTCGGTCACCGTCTACCAGCGGTCCGCGCCGCACATCCTGCCGCGCCCCGACTCCCGGCTCACGCGCGTGCACGCGATCCTCGCCCGCCGCGCGCCCGTCACCCTCCGTGCCCAACGCCTCCTGTGGCAGGGCGTGACCGAGGGCTTCACGGCCGCACTGCATTACGCGCCCCCGGTGGCCCGCGCCCTCGAAATCGCCTGCCTCGCCTTCATGCGGGCGCAGGCCGGTGACGCCGAGCTGTACCGCGCCATCCGGCCCGAGCACCCGCTCGGCTGCAAGCGGGTCCTGTTCTCCAACAGCTACATCCCGGCGCTGCGCCGACCGAACGTCGAGCTGGTCACCGATCGCATCGCGCAGGTGGGGGCCACGTCGATCACCACGGCCGACGAAGTGCAACGGGATACCGACGTCATCGTCCACGGCACCGGCTTCGCCGCGGGCACCTTCCTCGACCACGTCTCGATCCGGGGAAGGGACGGCGCCGAACTCCGCGCCGCCTGGGCCGAAGGACCGCGCGCACACCTGGGCATCGCGGTCCCCGGTTTCCCCAACATGTTCCTCATGTACGGACCCAACACCAACCTCGGGTCGGGGTCGATCGTCGCGATGCTCGAGTGCCAGGCGCGCTACATCCGGCAGGCCCTCGCCGCCATTCCCGACGGTGCCGCCGCCGACGTCCTACCCGAGGTCGAGGCCGCGTACGACGAGGCCCTGCAGGCGCGGCTCGCGAACGGCGTCTGGTCCCGGTGCGACAGCTGGTACGTCGCCGAATCGGGACGCGTCGTGTCGAACTGGCCCGGCACGGTTCGCGAGTACCGGCACCGCACCGACCGATTCGACCCCGCCGAGTACACCCTCCACCCGGCCCCGTGGGACGCCCCCGACGGCGTCCGCCGCGACGGCACGAGCTTGACCGCCCGGTGAGCGGTCCCGAAGATGGACGGTGTGAACGGGGTGCCACGGTGACGCGGGAGGTGACGCGTCCCCGATCCGGCACCCGCGGCGTGCCGCGCGAGGTGAGGGCGGCGGAGATCCTCGAGGCTGCGGCCGCCGAGTTCGGCGCCCACGGCTACGCCGGGGCCCAGGTGACGGCCGTCGCCGAACGCGCCGGGGTGTCGAAGGCACTGGTGCTGGCCTACTTCGGCTCCAAGGAGAAGCTGTACATCGCCTGCGTGCAGAAGGCCGGCCCGCTCGTCTTCGACGCGGTTCGCGATGCCTTCGCGCTGCCCGATCCCGATCCCGTCCCGGGTTCGTTGTTCAGTCTCGCCGCCGGCCGCGTCCTCACGAGCATCGTCACGTCGCTGGAGGGCCGCATCGGGTACTGGGCCCTGCTGTACGACCGGTCGGTGCCCGAGGGCGACGGCCGGGTCGTCGCCCGTGGGCAGCGACACCGCCTGCGAGAACAGTCGTCCTCCGCCGTCGCCGGCGTCGTGCGCGCCGCCGGGCTCACCGACCCCCGCGATCAGACGGCCGCCGTGGTCATCTGGGAGTCGATGATCTCCGGCGTCATGCAGTGGTGGCGCCTCAACCCCGACCTGTCCGCCGCCGAGGTGTCGGCGAGCGCGACCCGCATCCTCGCGGCCTGGGCGATCCCCGCGCCGTCCCCCTCCCCCGATACGGAGAACCCGTGAGCCACATGATTTCCAGCCTGCTCTCCCGCGCCGTCGTGGACGGAGCGCTCCCCCTGCTGGATCGACGGATCGAGGCCTCCCGCCGCCCGTTCGACCAGGCGGAGATCCTGCGGCCGCACGCCACGTCGAAGGTGTGGGCCACCACGCACTTCGGCGTCTTCGTCCCGGATCTGCCGGAGCCCTACCGGTACGTGAACACGATGACCCTGATCGGCGCGGCGGGCGCGGAACTGTTCGACCAGGACCATCTCTCGGCCGCGGATGCGCGGAACACCACGACCGTGCTCTCCTCGACCGCCTACGCCGACCAGCACTTCTACCGCGCCTACGACGCGTCGAGCGAATGCCGTTTCGCCGCAGATGGTTCCGAGCTGCGCTGGGGTGACGAGCTCGCTATCGACGTGGACCTGCCCCGCGTCACGGTGCGCGGCCGCTACCCCGGCTTCGACGTCGACCTGGAACTCGAGGTGTCCGACCAGGTCTCGTACTTCGTCAAGACCCCGGTCTACGACCACCTCAGCCTGACCGCGCCGTACACCGGCACCGTCGACGGCGATCACGTCGAGGGCGTCGGCACCTTCGAGTACGCCCGCATCCGCAGCCACCAGGCGCTCACCCGCCGGGCGATGCCCTCGGCGCTGAAGCTGCCGATCGACTTCTTCACCTACCAGATCATCGACATCGACCCCACCACGCAGATCCTCCTCACCGACGTCCGCGCGCGCGGCCACATCGCGTGCCGACTGGCCCACGTGCGGCGGCTGGGCGAGCCGGCGGAGGTCTACGAGGACGTCCGGATGGACGTGCTCGAGTCGCGCGAGGTGGTCGACGACCGGGGCCGGACGATGACGGTGCCGGTCCTGCTGAAGTGGACCGTCCGGGACGGCGACGACGAGGTCCTCACGATCGACGGGTCCGTCGACAGCGAGCTCCGGTACGGGCACGGCCGCGGTTACGTGGGCGCCTACACCTACCTCGGCCACTACCGGTCCCAGCCGGTCGCCGGCAGCGCCTACCTGGAGTGGATCGACACGCAGCCCTGAGGACGGCGCCCGCCGTTCCGGACGACCACGGCGCTCCGAACAGCCATGCGTTTCTCCTATGTCAAGCGGCGGTCGGGAGGGCGGTGTCGGGGGCTGCTTTCGCGTCGGTTCTGAGGGTGTTGAAGACGGTGCGGGCTAGTCGTCGTTTGAGGCAGCGGAGGGCTTCGC